>CASECK010000095.1 GCA_949286295.1 uncultured bacterium
GCCGCGGTGGCCGCCGCCAACCACTACTGTATGCCTCAGGTGGACGATTCCGACACCCTGACCATCGTGGACGGCCGGCACCCGGTGGTGGAGAAAATGCTCAACGGCACGCCCTTCGTCCCCAACGACACCCACATGGACGGGGGCGAGGACCTGTGCGCCATCATTACCGGCCCCAATATGGCCGGCAAATCCACCTATATGCGCCAGGTGGCCCTCATCGTGCTCATGGCCCAGATGGGTTCCTTCGTCCCCGCCCGCTCGGCCCACATCGGCGTGGTGGACCGCATCTTCACCCGCATCGGCGCCAGCGACGACCTGGCCGCCGGGCAGTCCACCTTCATGGTGGAGATGACCGAGGTGGCCGCCCTGCTCCACCACGCCACCCGGCAGTCCCTGCTTATCTTGGACGAGATTGGCCGGGGCACCTCCACCTACGACGGCATGGCCATCGCCCGGGCGGTGCTGGAGCACTGCGCCGACCCCAGGCATCTGGGGTGCAAGACCCTGTTTGCCACCCACTACCACGAGCTTACCGCCTTGGAGGGGCAAATTCCCGGCGTGAAAAACTACAACATCGCCGCCAAAAAACGGGGCTCCGACGTGATTTTCCTGCGCAAAATCGTCCGGGGCGGGGCGGACCAGAGCTACGGCGTGGAGGTGGCCCGGCTGGCCGGGGTCCCCGACCGGGTGGTCCGCCGGGCCCGGGAGATTTTAGCGCAGTTAGAGGCCGGACAGGGGGCGCCCCCCTCCCCCGCCCGCCCTGGCGAGGGGGGCGGACAGCTCTCCCTGGGGGAGCTGGGCGGCCAGGCGGCGCTGGACAAGCTGCGCATGACCGATGTGAACCTCCTGTCCCCCATCCAGGCCTTGAATCTACTGGCCGAGCTGAAGCAGGACCTGAACGGCTGAGGGGGCGGCCTGTCCCCTCCCCGGCGCTTTTCGCGACACAGAAACAAAAGAGGTGCGCCATGCCAACCATCCAAGTATTAGACCCCCATGTGGCCGATTTGATCGCCGCCGGCGAGGTGGTGGAGCGGCCGGCCAGCGTGGCCAAGGAGCTGATGGAGAACGCCATCGACGCCGGGGCGGGCTCCATCACCGTGGAGATCGCCCACGGCGGGCTGACCTTCCTGCGGGTGACCGACGACGGCGGGGGCATCCCCGCCGGTGAGGTCAAAACCGCCTTTTTGCGCCACGCCACCAGCAAGCTGCGCTGCGAGCGGGACCTGGAGGCCATCGGCACCCTGGGCTTCCGGGGCGAGGCCCTGGCCGCCATCGCCGCCGTCTCCCGGGTGGAGATTCTCACCCGCACCGCCGGCGCCCAGTTTGGCGCCTGCCTGCGTCTGGAGGGGGGCGTGTGCGGCCCCTTAGAGGAGGCCGGCTGCCCCGTGGGCACCACGCTGGTGGTCCGGGACCTGTTTTTCAACACCCCCGCCCGGCTGAAATTCCTGAAAAAGGACGCCGCCGAGGGAGCCGCCGTCTTTGCCGCCGTCCAGCGCGCCGCCCTGTCCCACCCGGAGGTGAGCGTGAAGTTCATCCGGGATGGCAGGCAGGAGCTGCTCACCCCCGGGGACGGCCAGCTCCACAGCGCCGTCTATGCGGTGCTGGGCCGGGAGCTGGCCCTGGGGTTTTGCCCGGTGCGCGCCACCGGCGAGGAGATGTCCGTGTCCGGCTTTGTCTCCCTGCCCGC
>CASECK010000096.1 GCA_949286295.1 uncultured bacterium
CATTGGCATCGACCAGGCCAGGCGAATCAACCTGTCTATCAAACAGGTGGAGCCCCCTCCCCAGCGCGCCCCCCGTCAGGGGAGTGCCGGACCCCGGAGCGCCGGCCGGCCCCATCAGGCGTCCGCCCCCCGGGCCATGGGCTTTGTCCGCCAGGCCCCCAAGGAGCCCACCGACTTCGAGGACCGGCTCAAGCAGTTTATGCAGTCCTCGGACAGCAAGCTGTCCGAGCTGCGCTACATTGAGAAAAAAGGCGGCGGCCGCAGGGGCGGCCGCCGGTGAGAAAGCCGGGCGGAGGCCCGGAGAGGCGCACATAGGGCCGCCGCGTATGCGGCGGCCCTTGCCGCGGCAGCGGACGGAGGGAAGGATATGCTGATTGTCAACGGAACCGTTCACACCATGGAGGGGCTGACCATCCCCAGGGGCTATGTGGCCCTGTCAGGGGACAAGATTGCCGGGACCGGCCCCATGGAGGCGTGCCCCCAGAACTGGGAGGGGGAGATGTTGGACGCCGGGGGAGGGCATATCCTGCCGGGATTTGTGGACGCCCACTGCCACCTGGGGATGTTCGGCGACGCCCTGGGCTTTGAAGGGGACGACGGCAACGAGTCCACCGACCCCTGCACCCCCCACCTGCGGGCCATCGACGCCGTCAACCCTCTGGACCGCTGCTTCGAGGAGGCCCGGGAGGCCGGGGTGACCACCGTGGTCACCGGGCCGGGGTCGGCCAATCCCATCTCCGGCCAGCTGGCCGCCCTCAAGACAGACGGGCGGTGGGTGGACGCCATGGTGGTAAAGGCCCCCCTGGCCATGAAGCTGGCCCTGGGAGAGAACCCCAAGACGGTGTACAACGAGCGCCACGAGACCCCCGTCACCCGTATGGCCACCGCCGCCATCATCCGGGAGAACCTGAGCAAGGCCCTGGAGTATGGCCGGAAGCTGGAGCGGGCCGCCGCCGGGGAGGAGGACAGGCCCGACTATGACGCCAAGCTGGAGGCCCTGCTGCCGGTGGTCCGGGGGGAGCTGCCTGTCCACATCCACGCCCACCGGGCGGACGACATTGCCACCGGGCTGCGCATCGCCAGGGAGTTCTCGCTGCAGTGCGTCATCGTCCACGGCACCGAGGGGCACCGCATCGCCGACCTGCTGGAGGCGGAGGGGGTGAGCGTCATCACCGGCCCCTGTCTGGGGGACCGCTCCAAGCCGGAGCTGGCCGGACTGACCATCGAGAGCCCCAATGTGCTCACCCTCCACGGGGTCAGGACCGCCATCTGCACCGACCACCCGGAGGTGCCCATCCAGTACCTGCCTTTGTGCGCCGCCATGGCGGTGAAGGGGGGGCTGACCCCGGAGGCGGCTCTGGCCGCCATCACCATCAACCCCGCCCAAATTGCCGGCATCGGCGGCCGGGTGGGCTCTCTGGCCCCGGGCAAGGACGCGGATGTGGTGGTCACCACCGGCCATCCCATCAACCTGCTCAGCCGCGTCCGGGCGGTGTTCATCAGCGGCCGGCGGGTGAAATGAGACGGGGCGGAGAGGGGTAATTAGAAAAAATTCACAAAAAAACACTGGTTTTTTGGCGTTTGTGTGGTATAATAATATACCGGGGGGTGGGCCTCCCCCCCCGCTGTTTTGGGGTGCCCAACCCGCCGCGAGACCGGCCCCATAGGGGCGAAAGGAGCGGAACATATGAAATTTGTATTTACGGACAAGAAAGTAGACCTGCCCGGCGCCGTACACCGGTACGCGGAGAAAAAGGTGGGGAAGCTGGACCGTTTCTTTAAGGAGGACGCCACCGCGGCCATCACGTTCAGCGTGGAGAAGGAGCGGTATAACAAGGTGGAGATCACCATCCGCTCCAGCGGCACCATCTTCCGGGTGTCGGAGAGCACCTCGGATATGCACGCGTCCATCGACGCGGCCGTCACCACCCTGGAGCGGCAAATTCGCAAGAACAAGACCCGCCTGGAAAAG
>CASECK010000097.1 GCA_949286295.1 uncultured bacterium
CATAGTTGGCGGTGCCCGGGGCAATCTTGTCCAGCTGATAGATCATCTCGATGATGTTGTCCAGCTGCCGCTTGGGTAAGGTGAGGGACAGGTCCCCGGGGACGGCGGCGGTGAGGGTGGGCCGGACGAAGGACTTGCTCATCCGGTGCTCGTTGGAGCGGCGGCCCCCCACCAGGTCGCCGAAGCGCTGGACCAGCACCCCGCCGGCCAGCATATTGGACAGGGAGGCCACGTGCTTGCCATAGCGGTAGGGCTCGTTGAAGGGCTTGGTAAAGCGGTTGGAGACCAGCAGGGCGAAGTTGGTGTTCTCGCTGCGCAGGGCGGGGTCGGCGTAGGAGTGGCCGTTGACGGTGTTGATGCCCTCCACGTTCTCGGCCACCACGTGGCCGTAAGGGTTCATGCAGAAGGTGCGCACCTGGTCGCCATACTGCTTGGTGCGGTAGACCAGCTTGGACTCGTAGACCACGCTGGTGATATGCTCAAAGACAGAGGCGGGCAGCTCCACCCGCACGCCCACGTCCACCTGGTTGTTCAGCAGTTCCAGCCCCAGCTGCTGGCACTGGTTGGCAAACCACTCGGCCCCGGAGCGCCCGGGGGCGGCGATGAGGCAGCGGCAGCGCACCGCTCCGCCGCCGGCCAGCTCCAGCTGGTACCCCGCGCCGTCCCGCTGGATGGCGGCCACCTCGGTGTTGAAGCGGAACTCTAACTTGTCCCGCAGCCCCTCGTAGATATTGGTCAGGATACGCAGGTTGTTCTCGGTGCCCAGGTGCTTACACCTGGCCTGGAGCAGGTGCAGGTCATGGGCCAGGGCCCGGCGCTCCAGGGCCTTGGCCTCGGGGGTGGAGGTGGAGAAGCACTGGGTGGTGGCCCCGTGGAGCACATTGATGGAGTCCACGTAGTCAATCAGCTCCATCACGTGGCCGGGCTCCATAAAGTCGGTGAGCCAGCCGCCGAACTGGGTGGTGAAGTTGAATTTCCCGTCGGAAAAGGCCCCGGCGCCGCCAAAGCCGCACATGGTGTGGCACACAGGGCAGTGGATGCACTCGCGCACCTTGCCGGCCACGATGGGGCAGCTGCGGTGGTAGATGTCGCAGCCCTGGTCCAGGGCCACGACCTTTAGATTCGGGCGCAGATGGGTCAGCTCATAGGCGGCGAAAATTCCGGCCTCGCCGCAGCCCAGAATGGCCACGTCGTAATGAACGCTCATAGACACGCTCTCCTTTTGTCCTTTGTGGATGCCGCCCGCGGGGGCGGAGCGGGGGAAAACAAATACAGTATAGCATGAAGGGATGGAAAAGAAAAGCTTGCGGGCGCAAAAATGTCCTGCCCCAGGGGCAGGACATGGGAGGTCTCAGCTGTTTTCCTGAAAGCTGGCGCCGCAGTTGCGGCAGGTGACGGTGATGCGCCCCTTACCCCGGGGGACCCGAAGCTGCTGGCCGCAGTTGGGGCACTTGAAGTAGCGGTGCTCCTTGTCCCGGCGGACGGCGCGCTGAAAGCGGAACCACTGGATGGCCGGACCGGCGGCGCGCATAAACTTGGCGTTTTCACTCCGGCGGGCGGGGAGGTTGCGGGAGAGCATCCGAAACAGGGAGACGCACAGGAGAATCAGCGTGAGGAAATAGAACAGCTCAAATCCACTGAGGATGAAAAGCAGATACAGGGCCAGGTACAGGACGATCAGGCACACATTGAGCTGGTCGTTCCCATACCGGCCGTACATGAAGCGCTGAATCGCATTTCGAATCATGGTACGCCTCCTCAGGCAGACAGGGACGGCAGGCGTGACGCCTGCCGGAATGATTAGAATAATGATAGCGCGTTTGGGAAGAAACGTCAAGGCGGCATTCGTAAACAAAATGTAAATTCCGCCCGGGCTTGCGGCGGGGGAAAAAATGCGGTATACTGTCGGTAGTCAGTCAAAGGAGGGGCGGCATGAATCGAATCGACAAGGAAAATTACTATCTGGACATCGCGGAGACGGTGCTGGAGCGGTCCACCTGCCTGCGCCGGTGCTATGGGGCCATTATCGTCAAAAACGATGAGATTGTCTCCACCGGCTACAACGGCGCCCCCCGGGGGCGTAAAAACTGCATGGACCTGGGTTACTGCACCCGGGAGGCCATGAATATCCCCTCCGGCCAGCGGTATGAGCTGTGCCGGTCGGTCCACGCGGAGATGAACGCCATTATCTCCGCCGCCCGGCGGGACACCCTGGGCGCCACCCTCTACCTGGCCGGGCGGGAGGCCGCCAGCGGCCAGCTGCTTCACGACGCCACCTCCTGCTCCATGTGCCGGCGGACCATTATCAACGCCGGCATTGACCGGGTGGTCATCCGCAGCGGCCAGCGGGAGTACTCGGTGGTCCATGTGGAGGACTGGATTCGGGAGGACGACTCCCTGCCCCCCAAGCAGGGGGAGTGAGGGCGGCCGCGGGAGCGCCTCTTGGAAGAATGGTTGAGTTGAAAAGCGGGAAGGGGTCCGGTGACGCTGTCACCGGACCCCTTTTCGGCGATGATAGATGGCCGCGGTCCGCCGGTCAGGGGGCGGCCGCCGCCTCTTCCCCGGCCAGGGCCTCCTCCTCCAGGGCCGCAATCTGGCTGGGGGACAGGCGGGCCAGATACTCCTCGTAGGTCAGGTCCAGCTGGGTGCAGGCCTGGGCGGCGGAGACGCCCACGTAGCGGTAGTGCCACGGCTCAAAGCGGTAGCCGGTGATGTGCTGCTTGTCCTCCGGATAGCGCAGAAGAAAGCCGAACTGGGCGCAGTGCTCCTCCAGCCAGGCGTAGGCGGGGGTGTCCTCGAAGTGGGAGGAGAGGCTGGCGGTGTTGATGTCCAGGGCCAGGCCGGTCTGGTGCTCTGAGGAGCCGGGCCGGGCGGAGAAGGTGTCCACCACCTCCTGGGGGTCCCACTGGAGATACTGGGCATAGAGTTGGGCCTGGTACTCATAGGAGCGGTAGGCGGACACGCTGGAAAGCTGCACGCCGTCCTCCCTGGCCTGGTCGGCCATGGCCCGGAAGGCCCGGGCGGCCTGGGGCCGGAGGGAGCCGTGGCCGTAGTCCTTGCCCAGGGGTTCCAGCTGGGGGACATAGCCGTCGGGCAGCAGATGGTATTTGTTGACCAGGACGGTGAGGGCGTCCGGGTCCTCCAGGACCTGGGTGCCGGAGTAGAAGGGGCGGTCCAGCCCCATGTTGACCTGTAACACCACCTGCTCCACCCCCTGTTCCGGGTGGAGCTGCGCCCAGGCCTGATAGCGCTCCAGCAGCTCCGGGCGGCTGTTGGGCAGGGCCCAGGGGGCGGGGAGGGAGGGCTGCGCCGCCTCCGGACTGGCCGGAGGGGCCTCTGAGACGGCCCCGGCGGAGAGATGGGCGGTCCCGGCGGACTGCTCCGGAACCTCGCCGGCGGCGACAGCGGAGAACAGGGTGCCGGCGATGACGGCCGCCGCCAGGGGGACCAGCAGGGCGAGAAGGGGGGATACGCGACTGTGCATATGTAAACTACCTCCGAACAGGCGGGGCCGTCAGACGGCCCCCTCGCCCCGGCACAGGGCGAGAAAACGGGTGAAGATGGGCGCGCCGTCCACCGTGTCCAGCCGGCGCAGGCCGAAGGCCATGCGCTCGGGGTGGAACTGAACGCCGGATACGGGCCGGCCAGGCATATCCAGGGCCTCGCAGCAGCCCCCCTCGCTCCAGGCGGTGGCGCGCAGCCCCTCTCCCAGCCGGCCGGCCGCCTGGTGGTGGCAGCTGTTGACGCAGAATACCGGGCCGTACAGCTGGTGGAGCAGGGAACCCTCCAGCGCCTGCACGGCGTGGACGGGGTCCCGGTCGCGGCCCCGGTGGAAGGGCTTGAGGGCGTCGGGCAGGTCCTGAATCAGAGTGCCGCCCAGAGCCACGTTGATTACCTGCATCCCCCGGCAGATGCCAAGGATGGGCCGGCCGGAGCGGAAATAGGCCTGAAACAGGGCCAGCTCCGCCCGGTCCCGGTCCGGGTCCGGCGGCTCAGAGCCCTGGTTGGGCTGCCCGAACAGGGCGCTGTCCAAATCGCCCCCGCCGCAGAGGAGGAGTCCGGCGCAGTCCGGGTCCGGCTCGGGGCAATAGGCGGCCAGGGGCTGGCCGCCCAGGGCGCGGACGGCGGCGCAGTAGTTGTCCATGTGTCCGGCGTCGCCGGACAGCTGAATGCGAAGTTTGCTCACGGGTTTGCCGCACCTCCTGTCACCGCCGTGGATTTGGCTGTGTAACTTCATTATAGCGGACCGGGAGGAAAATGACAATGGGGAATCCGGTCTTCGAAGAAATGGGAAAATTTTCCTTGCAATTTTCCGGAAGGGTGCGTACTATGAAAGGGACAGACGCAGCCAGACAGAAGAGGAGGCGCGCGTATGAGAAAAGCTGGAATCCTGCTGCCAATTTCCGCCCTGCCCTCCCCCTGGGGAATCGGGAGTCTGGGGGCGGCGGCCCTGGAATTTTTGGATTTTCTGGCCGCGGCGGGCCAGTCGTGCTGGCAGATTTTGCCGGTTGGGCCGACGGGGTACGGGGATTCCCCCTATCAGTCCTTTTCCTCCTTTGCCGGCAACCCCTATTTCATCGACCTGGACACCCTGGCCGGGCAGGGGCTGCTGGAGCGGGAGGAGTACGCGCCGCTGCACTGGGGAGACGACCCGGGGCGGGTGGACTACGCCGCGGTGTACCAAAACCGCTTTCCGGTGCTGGAGCGGGCCTGCCGGCGGCTGCGGGAGCGGGAGCGGGAGGCGGTGGAGGCCTTCTGCGCCCGGGAGGCGGACTGGCTGGAGGACTACGCGCTGTTCATGGCCCTGAAGGACCGGTTTGGGGGCCGCCCCTGGCAGGAGTGGCCCCGCCCCCTGCGCCTGCGGCAGGCCGGGGCGCTGGCGGCGGCCCGGGAGGAGCTGGAGGAGCGGGTCTGGTTCTGGAAGGGGACCCAGTACCTGTTTTTCCAGCAGTGGCGGGCGCTGAAGGAGCAGGCTGGAGCGCGGGGAATCTCCATCATCGGCGACCTGCCCATCTATGTGGCCGGGGACAGCGCCGACGTGTGGGCCCATCCGGAGCAGTTCCAGCTGGACGCAGAGGGGCGGCCCACCCGGGTGGCCGGGGTGCCGCCCGACGGATTCACCGCCGGCGGCCAGCTGTGGGGCAACCCCCTGTTTGACTGGGAACGCATGGCGGCGCAGGGGTACGCCTGGTGGCTGAAGCGCATCGAATTTCAGTTCCGGCTGTACGATGTGCTGCGCATCGACCACTTCCGGGGCTTTGAGTCCTATTACGCCGTCCCCTATGGGGATGTGGACGCCCGCCGGGGGCGGTGGGAGCCGGGGCCCGGTATCGCCTTCTTTCAGGCGGTGCGCCAGGCGCTGGGCCGGCGGGCCATCATCGCCGAGGACCTGGGCTATCTCACCCCCCAGGTGCGGCGGATGCTGCGGCAGACGGGATTTCCGGGGATGAAGGTGCTCCAGTTCGCCTTTTCCGACCCGGAGGGGGGCAGCGACTATCTGCCCCACCGCTATCCCCGCAACTGCGTGGTGTACGCCGGCACCCACGACAACGACACCATTCAGGGCTGGCTGCGCGCCGCCCCCCCGCGGGAGCGGGCCTTTGCCCGGGCCTATCTGCGCCTGTCCGGGCGGGAGGGCTATCACTGGGGTGTGATGCGCGCGGCCTGGGCCAGCGCCGCCGGCCTGGCGGTGATGCAGGCCCAGGACCTGCTGGGGCTGGGGAGCCAGGCCCGGATGAACACCCCCTCCACGCTGGGCGGCAACTGGCAGTGGCGGCTGACGGAGGGCGCCCTTTACCCGGCGCTGGCCCGGCGGCTGCGCCGGGAGATGGCGGTCTATCAGCGCCTGCCCCGGAGCGCCGGAAAGGAGAGAGCGTGACATGGATGTGAGAGAGACGCTGGCCGCCCTGGCCGGGGAGCGGTTTGGCCGGCCCCTGGACCAGTGCAGCGACCGGCAGCTGTATGAGCTTCTGCTGCTCCTGTGCGCCCGGCTGGCCCGGGAGCGGCCCGCCCCGGCGGGGGAGCGGAAGCTCTATTACTTCTCCGCGGAGTTTCTGGTGGGCAAGCTGCTGTCCAACAACCTGCTGGCCCTTGGCCTGTACGGGCAGGTCAGCCAGCTGCTGGAGCAGATGGGCCGGGACCTGGGGCGGGTGGAGTCCATGGAGCCGGAGCCCTCCCTGGGCAACGGCGGGCTGGGGCGGCTGGCCGCCTGCTTTCTGGACTCCCTGGCCGCCCTGGGCCTGCCCGGAGACGGAGTGGGGCTCAACTACCACTATGGGCTGTTCCGCCAGGTGTTCCGGGAGGGCCGCCAGACCGAAGAGCCCGACCCCTGGATGGAACCGGACAGCTGGCTTATCCCCACGGGACTGCGTTTTCCCGTCCCCTTTGGGGGCTTTACCCTCCAGGCGGTGATGTACGACATCGCCATCCCCGGAGCGGGCAGCGGCGTGGCCAACCGGCTGCACCTGTTCGACGTGGAGCGGCCCGCCCGGCGGCCCTGGGTGGGAATTGACTTTGACAAGGGGGATATCCCCCACTGCCTGACCAGCTTTCTCTACCCCGACGACAGCGACGGGGCGGGACGGCTGCTGCGGGGGTATCAGGAGTATTTCCTGGCCAGCGCCGGGGCGCAGCTGATTTTGACGCAGTTGGAGCAGCGGGGCTTCCAGCCCGGCCAGCTGGCCAGCCACGTGGCCGTCCAGATTAACGACACCCACCCCTCCCTGGTCATCCCCGAGCTCATCCGCCTGCTGGTGGAGCGGGGGCTGTCCATCAACCTGGCCATCGACCAGGTCCGGCGGACCTGCGCCTACACCAACCACACCATTCTGGCCGAGGCGCTGGAGACCTGGCCCCTGGCCTCCCTGCGCACGGTGGCCCCCCGGCTGATTCCAGTGCTGCTGGAGCTGGACCGCCGGGTGAAGGAGGCCTGCCCCGACCCCCGGGTGCACATCATCGACCCCCAGGAGCGGGTCCATATGGCCCATATGGATATCCACTACGGCTGTTCCGTCAACGGGGTGGCCGCCCTGCACACGGAAATTTTGAAGCACTCGGAGCTGAAGCCCTTCTACGGCCTCTACCCCCAGCGCTTTCACAACAAGACCAACGGCGTCACCTTCCGCCGGTGGCTGGAGGTGTGCAACCGGCCGCTGGCCGCCCTCATCGACAGCTGCATCGGCCCGGATTGGCGCCGGGACGCGGGGCGGCTGGAGGGGCTGATGGCCTTTGCCGGGGACAGCCAGGTGCTGGAGCGGCTGCTGGCGGTGAAGCAGGAGCAGAAGGACCGCCTGTGCCGGCTGTTCCTGGCCAGCCAGGGGGTAGAGCTGGACCGGATGTCGGTCTTTGACGTGCAGGTGAAGCGCCTGCATGAGTACAAGCGCCAGCAGATGAACGCCCTGTATGTCATTCACAAGTATCTGGAGATTCGGGACGGAGTGCTGCCGGAGCGGCCGGTCACCGTCCTCTTCGGGGCCAAGGCGGCCCCCGCCTATGTGATGGCCAAGCACATCATCCACCTGATTTTGTGCCTGCGCCGGCTCATCGAGGACGACCCCCGGGTCCGGCCCTGGCTGCGGGTGGCCATGGTGGAGAACTATGACGTCACCTGGGCTGAGCGCCTGATTCCCGCCTGCGACATCTCTGAGCAGATATCCCTGGCCTCCAAAGAGGCCAGCGGCACCGGCAACATGAAGTTTATGGCCAACGGCGCGGTGACCCTGGGCACCCTGGACGGGGCCAACGTGGAGATTGCCCAGCTGGTGGGGCCGGAGAACATCTATACCTTCGGCGCCACCAGCGATCAGGTCCTGGCCCTGTACCGGGGCGGCCAGCCGGACGGCCGCGGCTATTGCCCCCTGGAGTTCTACCACCGCCCGGCGGTGGAGCGGCTGGTGGACTTCCTGGTGTCCCCGGAGCTGCTGCGGGTGGGCGACCCGGCGGCGCTGAGCGCCCTGTGGCGGGACATGAAGGGGAAGGACTGGTTCATGGCCCTGCTGGATGTGGAGGACTACATCGCCGCCCGGGACCGCTGCCTGCGGGACTATGGCGACCGCCGGGCCTGGGCCGGAAAGATGCTGGTCAACATCGCCAAATCCGGCTACTTCTCCTCTGACCGCACCATCCGCCAGTATAACGAGGACGTCTGGCATCTGACCTGAGCCCTCCCAGCCGGTGTGAAAAAAGCCCGCCGGGGGAACGGAGAGGGGAAGGCCTATGGGACGCCCGAATCGCGCCGGAGACCCTGGGGGTGGAGGCCATGGAGAGCACATTCACACTGCCGCCACGGCGGGGACAATCGAAGGCGCGCGCTTTCTCTCCCATTCCGCGGCAAAGGCCCGTTGACGGTTCCCCGGAACGGCTGGGAAAGAACAACAAACCGCCCCGGCCTCCCGGCCGGGGCGGTTTTTTGTGAACTTTTCTGAAAGAAAAGTCTATCTTTTTCCCGGTGCCTATGGTAAGATGAACCCCGTATGAATTTGAGCCTATCTTGAAAAGGAGCGGAAGGCAAGCTATGATCACCGTCACCGACCTGAGCCTCAATTACAGCGGCACCCCGCTGTTTTCCCACGTGGACCTGCAGTTCCTGCGGGGCAACTGCTACGGAATCATCGGCGCCAACGGCGCGGGCAAGTCCACCTTTCTGAAGATTCTCTCCGGGCAGCTGGACTCCACCTCCGGCCAGGTATCCATCCTGCCCAACATCCGGATGTCCGTGCTCAAGCAGGACCAGAACGCCTATGACGCCTACTGCGTGATGGACACGGTTATCATGGGCAACCAGCGCCTGTACGACATCGGCAAGCAGAAGGAGGCCCTCTACGCCAAGGAGGAGATGACCGACGAGGACGGGATGCTGGCCTGCCAGCTGGAGGAGGAGTACGCCGAGCTGGGGGGCTGGGAGGCCGAGTCCGACGCCAGCCGCATCCTCCAGGGGCTGGGAATTGGCACGGAGCTTCATTTCAGCGATATGGCCACCCTGGACGCCCGGCTGAAGGTGAAGGTGCTGCTGGCCCAGGCCCTGTTTGGCAATCCCGACCTGCTGATGATGGACGAGCCCACCAACAACCTGGACATCGACGCGGTAAACTGGCTGGAGGACTTCCTGCTGGACTTTGAGGGCACCGTCATCGTGGTGTCCCACGACCGGCACTTCCTGAACACCGTGTGCACCCACATCGTGGACATCGACTACGGCAAAATTAAGATGTACGTAGGCAACTACGACTTCTGGTACGAGTCCTCCCAGCTGGTGCAGCAGCTCATCAAAAACCAGAACAAGCGCAACGAGGAGAAGATTCGCGAGCTGCAGGACTTCATCTCCCGCTTCTCCGCCAACAAGTCCAAGAGCAAGCAGGCCACCGCCCGGCGCAAGCTGCTGGACAAGCTGACGGTGGAGGAGATGCCCGCCTCCTCCCG
>CASECK010000098.1 GCA_949286295.1 uncultured bacterium
ACGAGCCATTTTTTACAGCACCTCCAATTATCCTTGTCTCTGCTTATGCTTGGGGTTTTCGCAAATTACCATGACTTTGCCCTTGCGCTTGATGACTTTGCACTTCTCGCACATGGGCTTCACGGACGGTCTGACTTTCATGTTAAAACCTCCTATGAATGCCTTGATGGCCCCTCGCCGCCGCGGACTTCCTATCCCTCGCCTCTCCCTGTGGGAAAGGCTCGCTCATTCCGCCGCTCCCACGCCAACCCGCCTGCGGCTGGGCTTCGCGCCGGGTCAGGCGGCCTGGGGCCGCCGTCCCTGCGGGGGACGGGAGTTTAGCGGACCCTGGAAGGCAAGGCTTCCGGGGAAAGCCGGACGGCTCGGTCGTTGATAGTTACTTAGAACGCCAGGTGATACGGCCCCGGGTGAGGTCGTAGGGTGACATTTGGATGGTCACCTTGTCCCCGGGCAGGATGCGGATGAAGTTCATGCGCAGCTTGCCGGAGATATGTGCCAGGATGATATGTCCGTTCCCGATGTCCACATGGAACGTGGTGTTGGGCAGCGCCTCGGTGACGACGCCCTCCAGCTCGATCATATCGTCTTTAGCCAAGCGTAAATCCCTCCTTGAAGGCGGCCAGCGCCCTTCTCAATGCCCGGTCGGAGACCGGAGCGCCCTCTTGCAGGCCGCGGATGGCCGGGTGGTGAAACTCGCCCCGGCTGACCACGTCCACATGGCCCAGTTTCTTCCGTTTGGGGGAGGACAGCTTGCGCTGCCTGCCGTTGGCCAGCAGCAGCAGCAGCTCTCCCTGGGCGCCCACCACGCAGAACAGCGCGCCCTTGTCGTGGCCGGCGGTGGAGCGCACAATCCAGCCCGTGCGCTCACTCATAAGCCCCGTCCTCCGTGACGGTGAGAATTTCCGGCCCCTGCTCGGTGATGAGAATGGTGTTCTCATAGTGAGCGGTGAGAGAGCCGTCCAGGGACACGGTGGTCCACTTGTCGGACAGCACCCTGACCTGCCAGTCTCCGGCGCACACCATGGGCTCCACCGCGATGGTCATGCCCGGCAGCAGCCTGGGGCCGTGGCCCGCGGGGCCGAAATTGCGCACCTCCGGGGGTTCGTGGAGCCTGGCGCCCACCCCGTGGCCCACAAAGTCGCGGACCACGGAGAAGCCGTTGCCCTCCACATACTCCTGGACCGCGTGCCCGATGTCGGACACCCGGCAGCCCTGGCGGGCGAATTTGACCCCCTCCCAGAAGCTCTGGCGGGTCACTTCAATCAGCCGCAGGGCCTCGCCGCTCACCTGTCCGCAGGGGTAGGTGGCCGCGCAGTCCCCGTGAAAGCCGCCCAGAAAGGCGCCCACGTCCACGCTGACGATGTCCCCCTCCTTCAGCTTTCGGGGGCCGGGGATGCCGTGGATGACCTCCTCGTTGACCGAGATACAGGCCGAGCCCGGAAAGCCGCCGTACCCCAGGAAGGAGGGTCTGGCTCCATGGCTTTCGATAAAGCGGCGCACCGCCGTATCGATTTCATGGGTGGTGACTCCCGGCCGGATCATGGAACCGGCCAAAGCCCGGGCCTGCGCGGTCAGCCGCCCGGCCCGGCGCATGGCCTCAATCTCCCGGGGGGATTTCAGCGAAATCATCTCCAGCGCCATTAGAGTCCCAGCGCCTCCATGATGACCCGGGTGGTCCCCTCGATGGTGTCCTGGTTGTCCACGGGAGTGAGCACGCCCTTGCCCGCGTCGTAGTCCTTCAGCGGCTCGGTCTGCTCGTGGTAGACCTGCAGGCGGCTGCGGACGGTCTCAGCCTTGTCGTCGGGCCGCTGAATCAGCGCCCCGCCGCAGGCGTCGCACACGCCGGGGACCTTGGGGGGCCTGGCTTTGACGTGGTAGGGCGCGCCGCACTCCCGGCACACCCGCCGCCCGGACATCCGCTGCTCAATCTCCTGGTCGGAAATCTCGATGGACAGCACGTGGTCAAAGCGCACCCCCGCGGCGTCCAGCGCCTCGGCCTGGGCGATGGTGCGGGGCACCCCGTCCAGGATAAAGCCCTCCTGGCAGTCCTCCTGCTCCAGGCGCTGGGCCACGATGCCGATGATGACCTCATCGGGGACCAGCTTGCCCGCGTCCATATAGGACTTGGCCTCCAGCCCGGTGGGCGTGCCCTCCTGGATGGCGGCGCGGAGGATGTTGCCGGTGGAAATGGTTGGGATTCCCAGCTTCCGGCTGAGGATCTCGGCCTGGGTCCCTTTGCCTGCGCCGGGCGCGCCCAGCATAATCAGCTTCATACCCATCAGCCGTCCCCTCCTTACTCCAAGAAGCCCTTGTAGTGGCGCATCAGCATCTGGGCCTCCATCTGCTTGACGGTCTCCAGCGCGACGCCCACCACGATGATTACAGACGTGCCGCCGATGGCCAGGGAGCTATACCCCACCAGGTTGCCCGTGACGATGGGGGCGATGGCTATCACCGACAGGTACAGCGCGCCGAACATGGTAATCTTGGAGAGTACCTTGGCGATGAAGTCGGCGGTGGGCTTTCCAGGACGGAAGCCGGGGATGAAACCGCCGTTCTTCTTCAGGTTGTTGGCCACCTCAACGGGGTTGAACTGCATGGTGGCGTAGAAGTAGCTAAAGCCCACAATCAGCAGGAAGTACAGCACGCTGTAAAAGACCTTGCTGGTGTCGAACAGCCGCATCATGCCGCCGCCGAAGCCCTCGCTCTCCACCGTCCAGCCCATGAACGCGCCGATGGTGGCGGGCAGGGAGGCGATGGACTGGGCAAAGATGATGGGCATGACGCCGCTCATGTTCACCTTCATGGGGATGTGGGTGGACTGGCCGCCGTACATCTTCCGGCCCACCACCCGCTTGGCATACTGTACCGGCAGGCGGCGCTCGGCGTTGGAGATGAACACGATGAAGACGACCAGCGCCAGCAGGCCGATGACGATGACCGGCAGAATGGCCGGATGCAGGGCCATGGATTGCAGGGCCTGCACCTGCTCGGCAGCCTGCTCGGCGGCCTGCTCGGCGCTCAGGCCGGCGTTGGTCAGGCTCTCGGTCAGCCCCTCCACCGTGACCGCCCCGCTGTTCAGGGAGTTCCAGGTGCTCACCCCGGAGATGGAGTCGCTGACCATCTGGGGGAAGCGGGAGACGATACCGGCAAACAGGATGACGGAGATTCCGTTGCCAATGCCAAACTCGGTAATCTGCTCACCCAGCCACATCAGGAAGGCAGAGCCGGCGGTGAAGGACAGCACGATGACGACCCCCACCCACGCGCCGGGCAGGGTCCCGCCGTCCACCAGGTTATACCGGCTGACCAGGGAGTAGTAGCCGAAGCCCTGGAGCAGGGCGATGGCCACGGTGGTATACCGGGTGATGGAGGCGATCTTCTTGCGGCCCTCCTCGCCGCCCTCCTTGGCCAGCCGCTCCAGCGCGGGGATGGCCACGGTCAGCAGCTGGATGATGATGGAGCTGTTGATATAGGGCTGGATAGACAGGGCAAACACCGTCGCCATGGAGAAAGCCGAGCCGTTCATGGCGCTCATCAGGCCCAGGATGGTGCCGCTCTGAGCCCGGAGATACTCCTCCAGGGCGTGGGCGTCGATATAGGGCACCGGGATGGCGGACCCCAGACGGAAGATGAGCAGCGCCATGATGGTGAACAAAATCTTCTTGCGCAGCTCAGGCACCTTCCACGCGTTGCGGACTGTCTCGATCATTTCAGATCACCTCCGCCTTACCACCTGCAGCTTCAATCTTTTCCTTGGCCGAGGCGGAGAAGGCGGAAGCCCGGACGGTCAGCTTCTTGCCCAGGGAGCCGTTGCCCAGAATCTTAACGCCGTACTCGCACTTGGACAGCACGCCCTTTTCCAGCAACGCCTGGGCGTCCACCACGGCGCCGTCCTCAAACTTCTCCAGCGCGGAGACGTTGACGGCCTCCAGAGGCTTGGCAAAAATGTTGTGGAAGCCGCGCTTGGGCAGCCGGCGGGCCAGGGGCATCTGGCCGCCCTCAAAGCCCACGCGCACGCCGCCGCCAGAGCGGGCCCACTGGCCCTTGTGTCCGCGGCCGGCGGTCTTGCCGTTGCCGGAACCGGCGCCGCGGCCCTTGCGGTAGGCCTTGGTGTTGGAGCCGGCGGCGGGGGAAAGTTCATGCAGATTCATTTCTCACGCCTCCTTCTTACTTTTCCTCGGACACCTGGAGCAGGTAGCCGATGTGGGCGATTTTGCCCCGGGTAGCCGCGTTATCGGGCTGCACGGTGGTGTCGCCAATCTTGCGCAGGCCCAGGGCCTCGGCGGTCGCCTTGTGCTTGGCGATGCGGCCGTTCAGGCTCTTGACCAGCTTGATGTTCAAATTAGCCATTGTTCAGCCCTCCTCAACCCAGGATCTGGTCCACGCTCTTGCCGCGCACGCGGGCCACTTCCTCGGGGGTGCGCAGGGACTTCAGCCCCTCGAAGGTGGCGGAGACCACGTTCTGCGGATTGTTGGAGCGCAGGCACTTGGTGCGGATGTCCTTGATGCCGATGGCCTCCATCACGGCACGGACGGGGCCGCCGGCGATGACGCCGGTACCGGCGGCGGCAGGCTTCATCAGCACCCGGCCGGCGCCGAACTCGCCAATCACCTCGTGGGGGATAGTGGTGCCCGACAGGGACACGGTAATCAGGTTCTTCTTGGCCTCCTCGATGCCCTTGCGGATGGCCTCGGGGACCTCGGCGGCCTTACCCAGGCCGAAGCCCACCCGGCCCTTCTCGTCGCCCACCACCATCAGGGCGGAGAACTTGGCCACGCGGCCGCCCTTGACGGTCTTGGAAACACGGTTGAGGTAGACCAGCTTTTCCACAAACTCGCTGGGCTCTCTTTCAAATCTTGCCATTTGTTCTTTCCTCCTCCCTTAGAACTGCAGGCCGCCCTCGCGGGCGCCCTCGGCCAGAGCCTTCACGCGGCCATGGTAGACATAGCCGCCGCGGTCAAAGACCACGCTCTGGATGCCCTTGGCCCGGGCACGCTCGGCCACGGTGACGCCCACCTGCTTGGCGGCGTCGGTCTTGGTGCCCTCGCAGGAGAAGTCCTTCTCCAGGGAAGAAGCGGAGACCAGGGTCACGCCGTTGACATCGTCGATAATCTGGGCGTAGATGTTGGTCTCGCTGCGGAACACGTTGAGACGGGGGCGCTCGGGCGTGCCGGAAATCTTAGCACGCACGCGCTTGTGGCGCTTGATGCGCTGAGAACGGGTATCGGGTCTGTTGATCATTGTGGCACACCTCCTTCTTACTTCTTGGCGCCGGTCTTACCAGCCTTGCGGCGGATGACCTCGTCGGTATACTTGATGCCCTTGCCCTTATACGGCTCGGGGGGCCGCTTCTCGCGGACCTCGGCGGCAAACTGGCCCACCGCCTGCTTGTCGCAGCCGTGGATGATAATCTTGTTGGGGCCGGGCACCTCGATGGTGATGCCGGGAATCTCCTCCACCACGACCTGGTGGGAGAAGCCCAGATTCATCACCAGCTTATTGCCCTCCTTGGCCACGCGGTAGCCCACGCCGTTGACGTCCAGCTCCTTCTTGTAGCCCTCGGTGACGCCCACCACCATATTGTGAATCAGCGTCCGGGTCAGGCCGTGCAGGGCGCGGTTCTCCTTGGCGTCGTTGGGACGGGTGACGTGCAGCACGCCGTCCTCCATGGCGATGGCCATATTGGGATTAAACTGCTCCGTCAGCGTGCCCTTGGGGCCCTTGACGGTGACAACGTTGTTGTCCTCTACCTTGATCTCCACTCCGGCGGGAATGGCGATAGGAGCTCTACCAATTCTCGACATTCCTATAACCCTCCTTACCAGACAAATGCCAGGACTTCGCCGCCGACGTGCGCCGCGCGGGCGGCCTTATCGGTCATGATGCCCTTGGACGTGGAGACGATGGCAATGCCCAGACCCCGCAGGACCCGGGGCAGCTCGTCCGCGCCGGCGTACACCCGCAGGCCGGGCTTGGACACCCGGCGCAGGCCGGAGATGACCTTCTCCTTGCCGGCGTTGTACTTCAGGGCGATGCGGATGACGCCCTGGGTGCCGTCGTCGATGAGCTGGAAGTTCTTGATGTAGCCCTCATCCAGCAGAATCTGCGCGATGGCCTTCTTCATGTTGGACGCGGGCACGTCCACGGTGTCATGCTTGGCGTTGTTCGCGTTGCGGATGCGGGTGAGCATATCCGCAATGGGATCGGTGATTTGCATGAGTCTCTTACCTCCTATGAAAGATTACCGGGTTTCCGGTACAGGCGGCAAGGTATCGGACGGCAGGCGACCGGCCGACCTGTTGACCGCCTTGTGCGCCTGGTTGGGGCAGGCGCAAACCTATCAAAACCGCCGGGGCGGAATTGACCATGACAGGCTGCCCTCCGCCCGGCCGCCGGACGGGGCACGGGATGCGTGCCGGTCTCCGGAGCTGTGGCCGAAACACAGGGCAACGCCCCGCGGGCGCCACTTTCGCGGGCCGCAGGTGCGCACTCCCGGACGCGTGGAGCATTTTTGGGCCCGTCCGCGCCCGGACGAACGCCTTATTATACTCCAGCGGCGGGAAGATTTCAAGATTTTTCTGCCTCGCACGCACGGATACGTGGAGACATTTACGCCGGAACGGGGCGTTTCCCGTTCCGGACGGTAAATGTGCTGGCTGCCCGGTCCGTCCCTAAAGGGCGGGGGCGCCGGGACGGCCGATTACCAGGACGCCTTCTTCACGCCGGGAATCTGGCCCTTGTAGGCCAGCTCGCGGAAGCAGATACGGCAGATGCCGTAATCCCGCAGGTAGGCGTGGGGGCGGCCGCACAGCTTGCAGCGGTTGTAGCGGCGGCTGGAGAACTTGGGGGCGGCCTGCTGCTTCAGGATCATAGATTTCTTAGCCATAACTCTTCCTCCTCCTTAGCGGCCGGCAAAGGGGGCGCCCACCAGCTTGAGCAGCTCGCGGGCCTCCTCGTCGGTCTTGGCGGTGGTGCACACCACGATGTCCATGCCGCGGATCTTGTCGATCTTGTCGTACTCGATCTCGGGGAAGATCAGCTGCTCCTTGACACCCAGAGCGTAGTTGCCGCGGCCGTCGAAGGAATCGGCGGAGATGCCCCGGAAGTCGCGCACACGGGGGAGGGCCACGTTAAACAGGCGGTCCAGGAACTCCCACATCTTGTTGCCCCGCAGGGTGACCTTGGCGCCGATGGGCATACCCTCGCGCAGCTTGAAGTTCGCCACGGACTTCTTGGCCTTGGTGATGACGGCCTTCTGACCGGAGATGGTGGTCAGGTCGTTGACCACGGCGTCCAGCACCTTGGCGTTCTCCCGGGCCTCGCTGCAGCCCACGTTGATGACAATCTTCTCCAGGCGGGGAATCTCCATGGTGGACTTGTACCCGAACTTCTGCATCAGAGCAGGAGCGACCTCGTCCTGGTACAGCTTCTTCAGATTGGGGATGTTAGCCATTTCGAATCGTTCCTCCTCTCTCAAATCTCAGCGCCGCACTTCTTGCAGACGCGGACCTTCTTGCCGTCGGCCAGCAGCTTGTGGGCGGCACGGGTGGGCTTGTTGCACTTGGGGCAGACGCGCTGCACCTTGCAGGCGTAGATGGG
>CASECK010000099.1 GCA_949286295.1 uncultured bacterium
TAATTACTTTCTTGGCTCATCAGCTGATAGGCCCGCATGGTGATGGGGACGCTGGAGGACTTGAGGGAAACGCAGATGTCGTCAAAGTCAAATTTGTTGAGCAGCCGGATGTGTCCAAAGGCGGACTCCACCATGGCCTCAGGGCAAACCGCACCATATCTGGCCAGAATCTCCTTCTCCAGCGAGCCGCCGTTGACCCCGATTCGGATGGGGACGCCCCGCCGGCGGCAGGCGTCCGCCACCGCCTTGACGCGGTCCCCGCCCCCGATGTTGCCCGGGTTGATGCGCACCTTGTCCGCGCCGGCGGCAACGGCCTCCAGGGCCAGTTTGTAGTCAAAGTGGATATCCGCCACCACAGGCAGGGGGCTGTCCTCCCGGATGCGGCCCAGCGCTCTGGCCGCCGCCATATCGGGCACAGCCACCCGGACGATGTCGCACCCGGCCGAGGCCAGGGCCCGAATCTGCCGGAGCGTGGCCGCCACGTCGTCCGTGGGGGTGTTGGTCATGGACTGAATGGTGACGGGGGCGCCGCCCCCCACCGGCACGGCGCCCACCTTGATGGTCTTGGTCATGGGACTCCTCCTCTACCGGCCAAAGAGCTTGCTGACGTCGCTGAAGGTGACCGCCAGCATCAGGGTCAACAGGGCGGCCAGGCCGGCCAGATGGACATACCCCTCATATTTGGATGCAATCTTTCGTTTAAACAGCCTGTACAGTACTCCGTTGAGCACCAGAAAGAACACCCTTCCCCCGTCCAGGGCCGGCAGGGGCAGCAGATTCATCACCGCCAGGTTCACGGCAATCAGGGCCGCCAGATACCCCAAATTCCAGGCCGCGTCCGCGGCGCTGGGCGACTGGGTCCCCACCTGGGTCATCATGTTGACGATTCCCACCGGGCCCGCCAGGTCCCGCAGGCCCACCGCGCCGGTGATCAGGTCGCCCAAGCTGACCCAGACGGTGCGCACAAAGTCCAAGGTGGCGTTCCAGGCGTAGCCCAGCTTATCCAGCAGCCCGGCCGGCTCCGCGGTCCAGCCCATGCTCAGCCCCCGCAGGCGGGTGTAGTTGCCCTGCTCATCCACCCGCTCCTGATAGGGCAGATAAACATCTTTCAGTTCCACCCTCTGGCCGTCCCGCTGCACCACAAAATCGATGGTGTCCCCCGCCCGGTCCAGGTAGAATCGGGCGTTTCCGTACACCAGCACCCGGTGTCCGTCCACCGATAGGAATCGGTCGCCGGGCAGCAGGCCGCAGGACTCGGTGCCGTAGCCCTCGACGGGACCGGCATAGACCTCCTCCTTAAATCCCTCCGCCGGAGCGTAGAGGATAAAGGCGATGAGCAGGCCGGTGAGAAAATTCATCGCCGCGCCGGCGCACAGGATAATCAGCTTCTTCCAGGCGGCGGCCCGGCCGAAGGAGCGAGGGTCGGCGGAGTCGCTGTCCTCCCCCTCCATGGCGCAGTAGCCGCCGACAGGGAGCAGGCGGAAGCTGTAAAGGGTTTCTCCTTTCTGACGCTTGAAAACCGCCGGTCCCATGCCCACCGCGAACTCATTGACCTTTACCCCCAGCAGCTTGGCGGTGGCAAAGTGGCCCAGCTCGTGGGTGGCGATGAGCAGGCCAAAAATCAAAATGGAGACGATGATATAGAGCATAAAATACCTCCCGGGGAAAACAGAATGGATGCCGGTCAGCCCGCAGCCTCCCGGGCGGCCAAGTCGGCCTCTAAGATATCAGGGAGCGTGGGATTTTGGCGCACCGGCACCCGCTCCATGGCCCGCTCCACCAAACCGGCAATGTCCAAAAAGCCGACCTCCCCGGCCAGAAAACGGGCCACCGCCCGCTCGTTCGCCCCGTTGAGGATGGCCCCCGCCGTGCCCCCCGTCTTGGCCGCTTGCAGGGCCAGGTCCAGGCAGCGGAAGGTGTCTAAGTCGGGCGGGCCGAAGGTGAGCGGGCCGCAGGCCCACAGGTCCAGCGGGCCGGCAGGGCCGCCGGGCACCCGGCGCGGCCAGGTGAGGGCGTACTGGATGGGCAGGCGCATATCCGGCGCCCCCAGCTGGGCCAGGATGGCATTATCACAGTATTCCACCAGGGAGTGGATGATACTCTCCCGGTGGATGACCACGGAAATTTTCTCCACCGGCATCTGGTACAGGTGCATGGCCTCGATGACCTCCAGCCCCTTGTTCATCAGGGTGGCGGAGTCCACGGTGATTTTGGCCCCCATGGACCAGTTGGGGTGCCGCAGGGCGTCCTCCCGGGTGACGCGGGCCAGCTCCGCCCTCGTTTTCCCGTAAAAAGGTCCGCCGGAGCAGGTGAGAATCAGGCGCTTCACCTCTCCCCTATCCCGGTTCCCCTCCAGGCACTGAAACAGGGCCGAGTGCTCTGAGTCCACGGGCAGAATCTCAGCGCCAAAATCCCGGGCCTCCTCCAACACCAGCGGACCGGCGCACACCAGGGTCTCCTTGTTGGCCAGGGCGATGCGCTTGCCCTCCCGGATGGCGGCCAGCGTGGGTCGCAGCCCCGCCATGCCCACCAAGGCGGCCAGGGCGGTGTCCGCGCTGGGGATGGCGGCCGCCTCCAGCAAGCCCTCCGTCCCGGCGGCCACCCGCACCGGGGTGTCGGCCAGGCGCACCTTCAGCTCTGCGGCAGCCGCCCTGTCGGCCAGGACGGCCAGCTCCGGGCGGAAGCGCCGGGCCTGCTCCTCCATCCGCCGCACGCTGGTGTGGGCCGCCAGGGCGGCCACCTCCCTGCCGCAGGCGGCAATCACCTCCAGTGACTGCCGCCCGATGGAGCCGGTGGACCCTAAAATTGTGATGTTCTTGCTCATAGCG
>CASECK010000100.1 GCA_949286295.1 uncultured bacterium
CAGTGGCTGCGCCAGTTCTCCCCCGACCCCCAGGAGCAGTACCTGCGGGGCTTTCTGGGCCGGATGCTCTTCTCCGGGGACGAGGTGTACAAGCCGGTGAAGGTCCTCTCCGGCGGGGAGAAGGTGCGGTGTATGCTCTCCCGGATGATGCTCTCCGGGGCCAACGTGCTCATGCTGGACCAGCCCACCAACCACCTGGATTTGGAGTCCATCGCCGCGCTGAACAAGGGGCTGGAGGCGGTCAAGTGCAACGTGCTGCTGGCCTCCCACGACCACCAGCTCATTCAGACGGTGTGCAACCGCATCTTCGACTTCACCGCCGGCGGGAAACTGGTGGACCGGAAAATGACTTACGACGAGTATCTGGACAGCCAGAAACAACCCCAGTGACCAATACATCAGGGGCGGCCCCGCCGGGGCCGCCCCTGATGTATTGGTATCCGGACATTACCGGGCCTGGGGATAGGACAGCAGCGCGCACAGCTCCCGGCTCAGCTCCTCCCGCTGCTGCTGGCTGTAGCCGCCCTGCCGGAGGTAGCGCCCCTCCCGCTGCTTCAGCTCCAGATAGGCGGGCAGCACGTCTCCATCCCGGAACAGGAGGAAGACCACCTTCCCCTCCAAGGCGCTGTCCGGGGCCAGGGTGCTGCGCAGCATCTCGTCCTCCCGGTAGAAGCGGATGCCGTAGTGCCCGGTCAGCTGGGGCAGCAGCCCCTCCATCCGGGCGGCGTGCTCCCGGGACATGGGGGGACTGAGCGCCAAGCGCTTCACCCCCGCCTGGACCATCTCGCAAAAGCACTCGGTGTACCCCAGCAGGTAGGAAAAGGGGTCAAAGCCTGGAAGGTCTTGGTACATGGCGGACGCCTCCTTGTGATAGATGGATAAGGCCATTATACCGGCCAGGCGGCGTTTGTCAAGGCGTCCGGGGTGTAAAGAGGGCGTTAAAAACGTGGGAAATTTAGAGGAAATTAGCATTGAAGCCCGGGGGAGCTTTCAGTATAATAGGGGATGAGAGAGAAAACAGACGGGCCGGCCCGCGGCCGCGAAAGGATTTGGGGGAGAGATGGAGCTTTCCAATTTGATTGCCCTGTTGGGCGGACTGGCGCTGTTCCTGTACGGGATGCAGATGACCAGCTCCGGGCTGGAGGCCGCCGCCGGCGACCGGATGAAGACCCTGTTGGAGAAGCTGACCGCCAACCGGTTTATGGGAATCCTGGTGGGCGCGGGCATCACCGCGGCCATCCAGTCTTCCTCGGCCACCACCGTTATGGTGGTGGGGTTTGTCAACGCCGGGATGATGACCCTCAATCAGGCGGTGTGGATCATCATGGGGGCCAATATCGGCACCACCATCACCGGTATCCTGGTCTCCCTGGATATGGGGGCCGTCGCCCCCCTGTTCGCCTTTGTGGGGGTGGCCATGACCATCTTCCTCAAAAGGCCCCGTATCCAGCACGTGGGTCAGATTTTAGCCGGCCTGGGGGTGCTGTTCATCGGCATGGACATGATGAGCGCCTCCATGTCCCCCCTGCGGGAGTCCCAGACCTTTATCCAGCTGGTGTCCAACTTCTCCAACCCCATTGTGGGCATCCTGGTGGGGGCGGCCTTCACCGCCGTTATTCAGTCCTCCGCCGCCGCGGTGGGCATTGTCCAGACCCTGGCCGCCGCCGGGGTGATTCCCTTTGCCAGCGGGGCCTTCGTGCTCTTCGGCACCAACATCGGCACCTGCGTCACCGCGGTGCTGGCCTCCATCGGCACCAACCGCAACGCCCGCCGGGCCACCATCATCCACCTGATGTTCAACGTAATCGGCACCGCCATTTTCACCGTGGTGGTGCTGGCCTTCCCGCTGACGGAGCTGATTGCCTCGGTGGTGGACGCCCCCAAGGCCCAGATTGCCGCCATGCACACCATCTTCAACATCGGCACCACCCTGATTTTGCTGCCTGTGGGCAACTATCTGGCCAAGCTGGCCGTGCTCATCCTGCCAGAGCAGGCCCGGGAGCGGGCGGAGGGGGAGATGCACCTGGAGTATCTGACCCCCGTCGTCTCCGGTGGCCGGGAGGGCGGCCTGGGCCTGTCCGCCATTGTGGTGGACCAGCTGCGCCATGAGCTGCACCGGATGCTGGTCATGGCCCGGGACAATGTGGGCGCCGGCTTTGACGCGGTGCTGGCCCGGGACCCGGAGCAGCTGGAGGCGGTGGAGCAGCGGGAGGAGTATATTGACTTTCTGAACCGGGAGATATCCCGGTATGTGTCCCACCTGATTTCCCTGGAGACCAACGAGCGGGATTCCAAGGTGGTCAGCAGCTTCTTCACTATTGCCGGCAATATCGAGCGCATCGGCGACCACGCGGACAACCTGGCCGGCTACACCAGGATGCTGGTGGCCAAGGACATCCACTTTTCCAGCCTGGCGCAGCAAGAGGTGCAGACCATGCGCGCGGTGTCGCTGGAGGCGGCCTCCGCCCTGCTGGACAGCGCCGCCGGAGAGGTGGAGTGGCTGTCCGACGTGGCCGCCATCGAGCAGCGAATTGACGATTTGACCGACGAGTACCGCCGCAACCAGCTGGTGCGGATGCGGGAGGGGCTGTGCTCCGACGAGGCCTGCATCCTCTACTCCGAGCTGCTCACCGACTTTGAGCGTATCGGCGACCATGTGCTGAACATCGCCCAGGAGCTGACCAAGGCGGGCAGCACCCTGTGAGGCACATGGCCGGGGCGGCAAGAGGAATATACAGACGCGGGGAGGCGGAGAGATGACCTATCAGGAGATGCTGGACCATGCCCGGACGTGCAGCGGCCCGTACTGCAGGGCCTGCCCGGTGTGCAACGGGCGGGCCTGCGGCAGCAGCGTGCCCGGCCCCGGGGCCAAGGGGACCGGGACGGTGGCCATCCGCAACTATGAGGCCTGGCAGGAGGTGTGCCTGAACCTGGACACCATCTGCGAGAACCGGCCGGTGGACACCCGCTTTACCCTCTTTGGCCACACCTATGCCCTGCCCGTGTTCGCCGGGCCGGTGGGGGCGGTGAAGCTGCACTACGGGGACAAGTTCACCGACCAGGAGTACAACAGCATTCTGGTCCCCGCCTGCGCCCAGGCGGGCATCGCCGCCTTCACCGGCGACGGGACGGACCCGGAAGTCTTCGCGGCGGCGGCCCGGGTCATCGGCGGCAGCGGCGGGCTGGGGGTGCCCACGGTGAAGCCCTGGGACCGGGACACCATTTTCGCCAAGATAGACGCGGCAAAAGCCGCCGGCGCCCGGATGTTCGCCATGGATATCGACGCGTCCGGGCTGCCCTTCCTGAAGGGGCGGACGCCCCCTGCCGGCCCCAAGACGGTGGCGCAGCTGCGGGAGATTATCCAGTACGCGCAGCTGCCCTTCCTGCTCAAGGGCATCATGACCGTCCGGGGCGCCCGGAAGGCCCTGGAGGCCGGGGCCGCGGGCATTGTGGTGTCCAACCACGGGGGCCGGGTCCAGGACGGGACGCCCGCCACCGCCGCAGTGCTGCCCGGCATTGCCCAGGCGGTGAAGGGGCGGATGGCTGTCCTGGTGGACGGGGGCATCCGCACGGGGGTGGACGTGTTCCGGGCCCTGGCCCTGGGGGCGGACGCCTGCCTGCTGGCCCGGCCCTATGTCACCGCCGTCTACGGCGGCGGGGCCGAGGGAGTGGCGCTGCTCACCGAAAAGCTCCGGGGCGAGTTAGAGGACACCATGGCCATGTGCGGGGTCCACTCCCTGGAGGAGATTGGCCCGGAGGCGCTGGCCTGAGGGGCATTCCGGCACAAAAATCCCGCCCGCTTCCCGAGGGGAGCGGGCGGGATTTTTTGTGTCAGTCGGTGACGTAGGGCAGCAGGGCAATCTGACGGGCGCGCTTAATGGCCTCGGTCAGCTGGCGCTGATGCATGGCGCAGGTGCCGGTGGTGCGGCGGGGCAAAATCTTGGCCCGCTCGGACGTAAAGCGGCGCAGCTTGGCGGCGTCCTTGTAGTCAATCATCTCCACCTTGTCGGCGCAGAAGGCGCACACCTTGCGGCGCTTGCGGCCCCGGGGCGCCCGGTTATCGTGTTCCATAGCCATGGCTTAAACCTCCTTTTTGCGACCTGTTCCGGTCAAAGTCAAAACGGCAGCTCGCCGTCGTCGTTGGTCAGCTCGGCAAACTGGTCCGCCTCGTGGCCGGCGGAGCCGTAGCCAGAGGAAGCGGGGGCGGAGTAGCCGCCCTGGCTGAAGCCGGAGGCGTAGCCGCCCCCGTCGCCCTCCCGCTTGGAGTCGCCGAAGTAGACGTTGTCCGCCACCACCTCGGCCGAGCGGCGCTTGCCGCCCTCCTTATCGGTCCAGTCGCGAATCTGAAGCCGGCCCTCCACCACGGCCATGCGGCCCTTGGTGAAGTAGCGGCTGACGAATTCCGCGGTCTGACGCCAGGCCACCACGTCGATAAAATCGGTGGTGCGCTCACCGGTGGACTTGTCCTTGAAGTCCCGGTCCACAGCCAGGGAGAAGGAGGCCACCGGGGTGCCCGTCTGGGTTCGCCGCAGCTCGGGGTCGCGGGTCAGGCGGCCCATGATGAAAATCTTGTTGAGCATCTGAAGTACCCCCTTACTGGTCCTTGCAGACGATCATGGAGCGCATCACGCCGTCGGTGATCCGGAAGATACGGTCCAGCTCGGCGGGGATGGCGGCGGCGGCGGTGAAGGTCATCAGGACGTAGTAGCCTTCGGTCAGGTCGTTGATGGGATAGGCCAGCCGGCGCTTGCCCCACTGGTCAATCTCAGAGACGGTCCCGTTGGCCTCGACCACGGCCTTGAACTTCTCCACCATGGAGGCAATCTGCTCCTCGCTCAGGTCGGGCTGCAGGATGTAGACGGCCTCGTAGTTGGCGTTGATTTTTGCCATGTTTTTGCACCTCCTTATGGACATATGGCCCCCGGACTGGCCCAGGGGCAAGGAAACGGCTGCCTGTGGATACAAGCAGGCTTAATTATTATACTGAAATTCCCGGGTTTGTCAAGCGGTGGAAGAAAGTTTTGTGACCTTTGTCCCGGCGTGGGTTCCATCCTGCGGGAATCTTAACGGCCCGCTTACATCAATTCACAATTTATTCACAATCCCTTGCCTGGACACCGGGCGGAGGCGGGAGGATAATGAACCCCGGCAGACAGTGTGCGCTTCCGGGCTGCGGCTCCTGCCGCGGCGTCCGGCCCTCCCGGTGTTCCGGCAGAGGGAGAGGGGACGCCGGTTCCGCGGGTAGAATCTGAATGTAATGGGAGGGTTTTTATGCTGGAAATTTCTTTTGATGTCATGCAGAGCGCGGCCATCGCCGCGCTGGTGGCCATGGTGGGGCGCGCCATTGTCAAGCGGGTGCGCCTGTTTCAGACCTACTGTGTTCCGGGCGTTGTGGTGGCCGGCCTGATGGTCAGCTTTGTGCTGGGTATCCTGCGGGGCGCTGACATCCTGGCGGTCGAGTTTGACGTGGCCATTCTGAAGGAGTGGTTCATGGACATCTTCTTTACCGGCGTGGGTCTGACCGCCTCCTGGAAGCTGATCAAGCAGGGCGGCAAGGTGTGTATCGGCATCGCGGTGACCACCATCGGCCTGATTTTGGGCCAGGACATTCTGGGCGTTGCCCTGACGGTGCCGCTGGGGCTGCATCCCCTACAGGGAATCGGCCTGGGCTCCCTGTCCCTGATGGGCGGCGTGGGCACCTCCAGCGCCATCGCCCCCAGCTATGAGGCCCTGGGCGCGGAGAACGCCGTGGAGCTGGCCGTGCTGTGCGCCACCTTCGGCATGGTGTTTGCCAGCCTGTGCGGCGGCCCCGTGGCCCGGATGCTCATCAAGCGGCACAACCTCCGGGGGGAGGAGCGCGCCCTGGAGGCGGGCAGTCAGGAGGTCACCGCGCTGGACAATAAGAAGCTGCTGGCCAGCGTGTGCCTGATTATCGTCTCCGCCGGACTGGGCTCCTACATCGCCATTCTGGCCGGCTACGTCCCCATGATTGAGTTCCCCTACTTCATCGGCTGCATGATTGGCGGCATCATCGTCCGGAATATCCTGGATGCGGTCCATGTGGAGGTCCGGGCCCAGGAGCTGGACGCCTTTGGCGACATCTGCCTGGAGATTTTCCTGGGCATGACCATGATGACCATCGACGTGACCAAGGTGGCCGACGCCATCGGCCCCTTCGTCGTCATCTTTGCCGCGCAGGTGGTCTTTACCTGCCTGTGGTGCTACTTTGTCACCTTCCGGGCCTGCGGAAGCAACTATGACGCCGCCGTCATCGTGGCCGGGCACATCGGCATGGGCCTGGGCAACGGACCCAATACGATGGCCAACGAGAAGGCCGTCATGGCCGAGCACGGCTTCTCCAAGGTGGGCTGGGTGGTCTACCCGCCCTTCGGGCTGCTGGTGCTGGACATCTTCAACCCCATCTTCTGCTCGGTCATCGGCCGTCCGCTCACCGCGCTGTTCGGACTGCTGCCCTGAGGAGAGACCGCCTGGAAGCCCCCGGAGCGCCCCGCGGCGCTCCGGGATTTTCATGCCCTCACTGGGGCAGGGTCAGGTCCCCGGGCCGAATCCAGCCGATTTTGCGGAAGAACAGGCCGAACAGCCAGGCCAGCAGGGCGGGGAGCAGAAAGCAGATGAGCGCCAGCCCGGCCCAGTCGAAGGCGGTGACGGCCGGTTTCACCCCGGCGGCCACGTCGCTGACCCAGCCGGCGTACACCCCAATCTGCCCCACCAGGCCGCAGGTGCCCATCCCCGCGGCCAGGCCCCCGGAGGGGTCGTTCATCTCCAGGTGGAACAGGCAGGTGGCCAGCGGGCCGGTGACGGCGGAGGTGAGGATGGCGGGCAGCCAGATGCGGGGGTTTTTCACAATATTAGGCATCTGGAGCATGGAGGTGCCCAGCCCCTGACTGACCAGCCCGCCCCACCGGTTCTCCCGGAAGGAGAGGACGGCGAACCCCACCATATTGGCGCAGCACCCGGCCACCGCCGCCCCTCCCGCCAGGCCGGTCAGGGACAGGGCGGCGCAGATGGCGGCCGAGGAGATGGGCAGGGTGAGGGCGATGCCGATGACCACGGAGACGACGATTCCCATCCAGAAGGGCTGCAGCTCGGTGGCCCACCGAATCAAAGCCCCCACCTGGTTGGCTGCCGCGCCGATGGCGGGGGCCAGCCAGGCGGACAGAGCCGCCCCCGCCAGGATGGTCGTCAGGGGGGTGACCAGGATGTCCACCTTGGTCTGTTTGCTCACCGCCTTGCCCAGTTCAGCGGCGAAGATGGCCACGAACAATACCGCCAGCGGGCCGCCCGCGCCGCCCAGGGCGTTGGAGGCGAAGCCCACCGTGGCCAGGGAGAACAGCACCAGGGGCGGGGCCTGAAGGGCATAGCCGATGGCCACCGCCATGGCCGGGCCGCTCATGGCTTTGGCCAGGCCGCCCACGGTGTAGGAGACGGCCTGCTCCCCGCTGCCCAGCACGGCCACCACCTGGGTGAGAAAGGGAATGTGAAACTGGACCCCGACGGTATCGATGATGGTGCCGATGAGCAGGGAGCAGAACAGACCCTGGGCCATGGCGCCCAGGGCGTCGATGCCGTACCGGCGGGCAGATATCTCGATGTTCTTCCGTTTCAGAAACTCTCGCATGGTCGCACATCCTTCCGGATAGAAATGACAAGGGCCATACAGGTGTCAAGACACCTGTATGGCCCATTATAGCGGCCAGCTTGGGTTTGTCAAGTGGATTTTGTCCCGGCGCTCAGCTCCGGCCCCACAGGCTCCAGTCGGCCAGGCACACGTTCAAGTCCACGCGGGTGGGGATGCCGGGGACGGTGCCGTTGCTGGAGTACTGCCACATATCATAGTGGTAGCGGTAGCTGGTGGGGGCCCAGCCGGTGGTGTAGTGGGCCAGCCAGAAGGGGTAGTCCTGCAAATACTCCAACTGGATGCCGCCGGCGTATATCTTGGAGGGGCTGCCGTAGGTCATGGGCAGATAGCCCGCCTGCTCGATGATGGAGCAGAAGGCCAGGGCGCACTGAGTGACGGTCTGCCCGTCGGTATCCCGGGTGCGGGAGGACTCCTCGTCCACGCTCTCCCAGTCGAACACCACCGGGTAGGTGATATCATAGCCCTCCAGCCACTCCAGCAGCAGGTAGGCCTCCTCCCGGGCCTCCTCCACGGTGACGGCCTGGGAGAAGAAGTATACCCCCACGTCCAGGCCGTTGGCCAGGGCGCCGCGGATATTGTCGTCAAAGTAGCGGTCCTTGTTCAGCGTCGGGTTGTAATAGCCCCGGTACCCGGCCCGAATCATGGCAAAATCCACCCCGGCGGCGGCCACCTGGCTCCAGTCAATCTGCTGCTGGTGGGAGGAGACGTCTACCCCCACGTGGCTCGGCCCGTCCCACTGGTAGGTGAGGAAGCTGCCGTCGATGGCGTACAGGGCGCTGTTATACCGGTTGGGGGCGACGGGGACGGCCTCCGGCGAGGCGGGTCCGGCGGGCTCCGTGGGTTCCGCGGGGTCCGGCGGGGAGAGAAAAGCGCGCTCATAGGCCAGGAGGATGGCCGCCCCCTCGGCCCGGGTGGTGTGGCCGGCGTAGTCAAACAGGCCGTCGTCCTTGCCGCCCATCAGCCCCACCGACCAGGCCCACTCCACCGCGTCGATGGCCCAGGGGGAGATGTCCGCCCGGTCGGCGAAGGGAGCGGCCCGCTGGGACAGCTGCCTGCCCTGAGTCTGCCAGAGGATGACGGCCATCTGCTCCCGGGTGATGGGGTCGTCGGGGCCGAAGGTGCCGTCGTCATAGCCGGTGATGAATCCCTCCTGCCAGGCCCAGAGGATGGCGCTGGCGTGAGGACCCTGGGGGTCCACGTCGGAGAAGGGGTAGACGGCCTGCTGCCGCGCCGCCTTCTGGTCTTTTTCCTCCAGGCCGCTGTCATACTCCTTCCCCTCTAAGGAGACCACGGGCCGGTCGGCCAGGCGGTACAGGGCCTGGGCCAGCACCGCCCGGGTCACCGGCTCCTCGGGGCCGAAGCGGCCGCCGCTCAGGCCGTCCATGATTTCCTCTTCCAGGCAGTACTCCACATACTGGGCGTACCAGGCGTCCTCCGGCACGTCGGAGAAGGCCGGCTGGGCGGCGGCGCGGGCGGGGAGGAGAGTCAGGACCAGGGTCAAGGCGAGCAGGGCGGGTATGAGTTTTCTCATAAAAGCTTCCTCTCTTTTGTTTCTCTGTCTGGTGGGGCGTCCGGCTCAGGCCAGCTGCCTGGCCGCCGCCTCCAGCTTCCGCCGGTAGAGGCACACCGCCTCCCGGGGGGCGGTGATGGTGAGACTGCCGTCCAGCCCGAAGAGCCAGCCAAAAAACTGGGGACTGAGCACCACGGGCAGGGTGACGGTGAAGTGGTCCGGGCCGTCGGGGGCCAGAATTACCTCTTGGCCAAACCGGTCCCACACCAGCCCCGCCTTGTCCCGCAGGCCCCGGAGGGTGACCTTCATCTCTGGGCCGGAGTACATCCCAAAGTGCTTCTGGCCGTACTGGGCGATTTGAAAATCGGGGTACTGCTCCCGCCCCTCCCGGGGCAGGCAGGTCAGGGCGATCTCGGTCATCTTGTCCACCCGGTAGTGGCGCATCTCCCGGTGGGCGTGGTCAAAGGCCACCAGGTAGTAGTTCTCGCTGTTCCATATCAGCCCGAAGGGAGACACGGCGTACCGCCGCCCCTCCCGGTGGAACACCTTCTGGCGGTGGATGTCATAGTCAAAGTATTTAAAGGTGATGGCCTTCTGCCCGGCGATGGCGGTGTGCAGCTTGTCCACGTTGTAGTAGATGCTCTCGTTCATCACCTTGATGCGCCCGGAGACATAGACCTGCCGCTGGAGCTGGCCGGCCTGGTGGACGCTGGCCAGAGCTTCCAGCTTGCGGATGAGCGCGTCGCTTTTTTTCTGGGTGATGAACCGGGAGGACTGCACCGCGTCCATGAGCAGCTTCACCTCGGGCAGCTCAAACTCCCGCTCTCCGATGAACCAGCCCGGGGCCTTCCCCTTCCGGCACTGTACGTCCAGCCCGAACAGGCGCAGGGCCTCCAAGTCGTCGTAGACGCTCTTTCGCTCGGCCCGGATGCCCTCCCGCTCCAAGGCCTGGATGAGCTGGGCCACGGACAGGGGGTGGTCCTCGTCGGTCTGGCGCAGCAGGATGCGGGACAGGTGGAGCAGCTTGGTCTTCTGGTTGGCGCTTTTCGCCATGCGATTCATCCTCCTTTTCCGGAATGCCCCCTGAGCATACCAGGAGAAACGTCCCTTAAACCGGACTTTATGTCCACCCCTCCCACACCTGGGGACAGTAGCCCACGGTGGCCTGCCTGCCGTTGCGGACGATGGGGGTGCGCAGCAGGGAGGGGTCCTCAAACAGCCGGTTCAGCTTGGCCTGGCCGCCGGCCAGATAGGACACCAGGACCGCGTCCGGGTGGCTGGGGTCCACCATATTGTCCAGCCCCACGGCGTTTTTTACGCCGGTCAGCTCCCCCAAACTCATGCCGTGCTTTGCCAGGTCCACCGCCTGAAAGGGGATGCGCCGCTCCTTGAACCAGCGCTGGGCCTTTTTTGTGTCAAAGCACTTGCTGGTTCCAAAAATCTGGATATTCATGGTTCCTCCTTCATGGGGAGAAAGCGGGGGCCGGAGTACCCCTCCCGGTCCACCCACTGGTTCCACATGGCCGCCGGCCGGACCCACAGCGCCCCGTCCCCGTACAAGGGGCGGTAGACGACCATGGGCTCCAGGGTCTCTGAGTGCCGGGCGGTGCCCAGAACTTGGTATTCCCCGCCCTTGAAGTGCCGGTAACGGCCTGGTTCGACCTGCATGGTCCGCCGCCTCCTTTTGTGGTTTGCCGGGGAACATTATAGCATATCCCTCCGGCCGGCACAAGCCGTAACCCAAACGCGGGGCGGCGTTTTTGCGCAATGTGCCCAACCGGGGCGCCGCCGCCCGCGGGGTTGTTTTTCGCAAACGCATAGTATACTTCCGCGAAATTTTGTGGTATACTAAGCTTGTTATTTTATAGGTTTATACGCGGGATATTCCGGGAGCCCGGCTCCCGCCCGCGTGTGAATATAGTCCGCCGGCCCGCACCGTATGTGCAGGCGGGAACGGCCGCGGAACACCATTTGGACAGAAAAGCCGGCGGGGCGAAGGGGCCCGCGGCCATCCGGCGAGGCAGGGCCGGTATGGACGCGGCCCTTCGTCCGGCAGCCGTGCCTGGGGCACGGCTGCTTTGCTGCGGCCTTTTCTGCCCGCTTAAAAGGCGCCTGGCCGCTTCATAGGCGGCGCCAGGCGCAAGTCCGGCCCCAACGGGGCATACATATTTGGAACAATAAAGGAGTTATTATGGCAGAAAAACTGAAAATTATTTCCCTTGGCGGCCTCAATGAGATCGGCAAGAACCTGACCGTGTACGAGTATGGCGGCGATATCGTTGTGGTGGACTGCGGTATGGGCTTTCCGGACGACGATATGTACGGCATCGACGTGGTCATCCCCGATGTGAGCTACCTGATCAAAAACCAGCAGAAGATTCGGGGCATTTTCATCACCCACGGCCACGAGGACCACATCGGCGCGCTGCCCTATGTGCTGCGCTCCATCAACGCGCCTATCTACGCCACCCGGATGTCCGCCGGCCTCATCAAGCTGAAGCTGGAGGAGCACCGGCTGCTGGACCGGACCAAGCTCATCACTTGCGAGTCCGGCGACGTGGTGAAGGCGGGGAAGTTCTCTGTGGAGTTTATCCATGTGAACCACTCCATCGCCGACGCGGTGGCCTTTGCCATCAAGTGCCCGGTGGGCACCTGCGTCCACACCGGCGACTTCAAAATTGACACCACCCCCATCCAGGGGGGGATGATGGACCTGGCCCGCCTGGGCGAGCTGGGCAAGGAGGGGGTGCTGGCCCTGCTGGCCGACTCCACCAACGTGGAGCGCCCGGGCTACACCCGCTCCGAGCGCAGCGTGGGCGCCGCCTTCGACGCGCTGTTCCGGGGCTGCGAGGAGCGCATCATCGTCACCACCTTCGCCTCCAACGTGGACCGGGTGCAGCAGATTATCGACGTGGCCGCCCGGTACGGCCGCAAGGTGGCGGTCACCGGCCGGAGCATGGAGAACGCCATGAAAGTGGCCTCCGAGCTGGGCTATATGAATATCCCCGACGGCATTTTGATGGACCTGAACCACATCAAGTCCCTGCCCAAGAACCGGGTGTGCATCATCACCACCGGCAGCCAGGGGGAGACTATGTCCGCCCTGACCCGGATGGCCTTCAACACCCACCGGCAGGTGGACCTGATGGCCGGGGACCGGGTCATCATCTCCGCCTCCGCCATTCCCGGCAACGAAAACGCCATCGGCAACGTGATTAACGAGCTGTACCGCCGGGGGGTGGAGGTGATGAACGAGCGGGAGCTGACCCTCCATGTGTCCGGCCACGCCTGCCAGGAGGAGCTGAAGATTGTCCACGCCCTGGTCAAGCCAAAGTTCTTCATCCCCGTCCACGGGGAGCAGCGGATGCTCCAGATTCACGCCAAGCTGGCCCGGCAGATGGGCATGGACCCCCGGCATATCCTGGTGAGCGAGATTGGCAAGGTGATGGAGTTCACCGCCAACAGCGCCAAGGTGACCGGCACCGTCACCGCCGGGCAGGTCTTTGTGGACGGCTACGGCGTGGGCGACGTGGGCAGCGTGGTCCTCCGGGACCGGCGGCACCTGGCCCAGGACGGCGTCATTGTGGTGGTGCTGTCCATGTCCGGGGAGGACGGCTCCCTGGTCTCCGGCCCGGACATCATCACCCGGGGCTTTGTCTATGTGAAGGAGTCCGAGGGGCTGATGGAGGAGCTGCGCCAGGTGGCCGCCCAGGCCATCGAGAGCGTGGATACCCGCTATTCCACCGACTGGTCGGCCATCAAGAGCGCTATTAAGGGCGACCTGTCCGGCTATCTGTACAAGAAGACCAAGCGCAGCCCCATGATACTTCCGGTCATCATGGAGGTCTGAGCCGCCCGCCTCTGGCGGAGAAAAGGGCGCTGTTTCCGATGGAAACAGCGCCCTTTTTGCATCTTGATTCGGCCCCGGCGGCCGCTCACGTCAAAATGGCGCCCTTGTCGGCGGAGGACACCATCCTGGCGTACCGGGCCAGGTAGCCCGTCTTGATTTTTGGCTCGGGGCACACCCACCGGGCGCGCCGGGCGGCCAGCTCCTCCTGGGACACATTGAGGGTGATGGCGTGGTTGGGGATGTCGATGGAGATAAGGTCCCCCTCCTCCACCAGGCCGATGGGGCCGCCGGAGGCCGCCTCGGGGGAGACGTGGCCGATGGAGGCCCCCCGGGTGGCCCCGGAGAAGCGGCCGTCGGTGATGAGGGCCACGTCCTTGTCCAGTCCCATGCCCGCGATGGCGGAGGTGGGGTTGAGCATCTCCCGCATCCCGGGGCCGCCCTTGGGGCCCTCGTACCGGATGACCACCACATCCCCGGCCACAATCTTGCCGGCGTAGATGGCCTGGATGGCGTCCTCCTCGCTGTCGAACACCCGGGCGGGGCCCTGGTGGACCATCATCTCGGGGGCCACGGCCGACTGCTTCACCACGCAGCCGTCGGGGGCCAGATTGCCCTTCAGCACGGCGATGCCGCCGGTTTTGGAGTAGGGGTTGCCGATGGGCCGGATAATCTCGGGGTCGCGGTTGGCCACGCCCGCTAAGTTCTCGGCCACGGTC
>CASECK010000101.1 GCA_949286295.1 uncultured bacterium
TGTTGTGCAGCCGCCCGGCGGTGTCCACCAGCACCACGTCGGTGCCCCGGGCCTTGGCGGCGCTCATGGCGTCAAAGACCACGGCGGCGGGGTCCGCCCCCTCGTGCTGCTTGATGAGGTCCGCCCCCGCCCGCCCGGCCCAGACGGTCAGCTGTTCGGCGGCGGCGGCCCGGAAGGTGTCGGCGGCGCAGAAGAGGACCTTCTTCCGCTCGCCCCGCAGCTGGGCGCCAATCTTGCCGATGGTGGTGGTCTTGCCCACCCCGTTGACGCCGATAAACAGCACCACCGAGGGCCGGGTGGACAGGTTCAGCCCGCACTCCCCGGTCCCCAGCGCGCCGGCGATGACCTCCACCATGCAGCTCCGGGCCTCCTCCAGCGTCTTAATGCCTCTCTCCCGCACCCGGCTGCGCAGCTGCTCCACCAGCTCCACCGAGACCTCCATCCCGGCGTCGGCCAGGATGAGGGACTCCTCCAGCTGGTCATAGAAGTCCTCATCCAGCTCCGAGCCGAACTGGGAGAAAAGGCTTATCTTCTTCAGCTTGTCAAAAAACCCCATGGATATTCCCCTTTCTTTCGCGCCGCTGCGCGCCTGCGCGTCTTCCTCCGTTATGCCTCCACTTGTTCTCCGCACCAGGGGCAGAACTGCCCCCACCGGAAGCTGCCGGGCAGCCCCTCCCCGCAGAAGGGGCAGAAGGCGGGACTCCGCTCCTCCCCGCCCGGCCCCGGCAGAGGCTCCTCCTGGGCGGGGCCTGCCGGGGGATTGGCCTCCCCGGAGCCCGCCGCCCGCTCTGGGATAGCCGCCCCCAGGCCCAGGAAGAGCAGTTCCACACACAGGCACAGGGCGATAATCAGAGCGATAAGACCCGCGATAGCCAGCCAGTTTCTCCTCTTTTTCTCGTTCATGGAACGCCTCCTGCGGTTACGGCATAAAATATTCGTCCTCCGCCCACCGGGCGGGGTTTTGGCCAATGTAGGCCCAGTGGGTGAGAAAATCGTTTTCATCGCGGATGACGTGGTCGTAATAGCCAGATTGCCAAAGCGTATATCCGGCATCCCGGTTTGTGAGCCGTTTCCATGCGGAAATGATACGGGGGAGCAATTCCGTAGGGCGCGACGACCCGGCGCGCCGTTCCTCCGACCCATGGAACCATAACAAAATATGCACATGATTCGGCATGATGATTTTGTGTTCCACCGTCACTCCCGGGTATGCGTCAGAAATAGTATCCAAATATCGTTCGGCAATTTTTCCAACCGGTGTCAACGAAACCTGTACCGGCGGCGCGCCGGGGCCGTCGCACCCTACAGGCATTTGCCTCTCAATCCTCGAAAGGATATTCCGACGATACCTCGTACAAATCGTTACAAAATACGCTCCCGCCTGGCTGTAATCGTAATCCTTTAACCGAATTTGTTTTCTTTGGGGATGCTCCACCACGGTCACCCTATTTTCTGCTGTTTTATTTTGTTTTCCGCCTATGTGGGCGGAAAACAAAATACCGCTTTTTCACCGGATGTTCAGCTCCTTCCCCACCTCGTTTAGGTTGATGGTCAGCATCCGGCTCACCCCCTGCTCCTTCGTCCTCGCAGGCTCCATATCCTTCGCCTCGCCCTCGCGGGCAAGGCTCTCTCATTCCGCTGCTCGTCCTCTCCCCACGCGGCCCGCTTCGCTGCGCCCGCGCGGGGTCCCCTCATACAGGAGCAGCGCTTCACCGGATGTTCAGCTCCTTCTCCACCTCGTTTAGGTTGATGGTCAACATCCGGCTCACCCCCTGCTCCTGCATGGTGACGCCGTAGAGGACGTCGGCCTCCTCCATGGTGCCCCGGCGGTGGGTGATGACAATAAACTGGGTCTTGTCCGACATGGCGCGCATATAGTGGGCAAAGCGCACCACGTTGTTGTCGTCCAGGGCCGCCTCAATCTCGTCCATTACCACAAAGGGGGTGGGCCGCACCTTCAGGATGGCGAAGTACAGGGCGATGGCCACAAAGGCCTTCTCCCCGCCGGACAGCAGGGTGATAATCTTCAAGGCCTTGCCCGGGGGCTGGACCTTAATCTCGATGCCGCAGTTCAGGATGTCCTCCGGGTCCTCCAGCTCCAGGGTGGCCTTGCCCCCGCCAAACAGCTCCACAAAGGTCTGGCCAAAGGCCTCGTTGATGGTGGCAAACTCCCGGGCGAAGATGGATTTCATCTCGGCGGTGATGGAGGAAATGACCTCCTCCAGCTCCTTTTTGGCTCGCTCCACGTCGTCCCGCTGCTCCGTGAGGTAGGTATAGCGCTCGTTGACCCGCTCAAACTCCTGAATGGCCCCCACGTTCACGCTGCCCAGGGCGGAGATGGCCCGCTTGAGCTCCCCGATGCGGCGGCTGGCCTTGGGCACCGACTCAATCTCCACCCGCTGCTGCCTGGCCGCCTCGTGGGACAGCTCATAGTTCTCCCACAGCTTGTCCAGCAGCTGCTTCTCCTCCATGGAGGCGGACACCCGGCGCTGCTCCAGCCGGGACACCTCGCCCTCGGTCCGAAGCAGCTCCTCGTTGAGCGCCTGGCTCTGTTTGGTGGCCTTTACCCGCTCTCCCTCCAGCTCCAGCTTCTCCCGGTTGAGCCTGTCCAGGGCCTCGTTCCGGCTCTGGCTCTCCCCCTTCAACTCCGCCAGGGCGGCCTCCTTCTGGCCAATCTCCAGGGCGAAGGCCTGGTTTTTGCTCTCGTAGCCGGCCATCAGGGCCTGGCTCTGGCTGCGGTCGCCGGCTATGGAGGCCTTCAGCCCCTCCAACTCAGCCAGGCCGGACTGGGTGGCCTCCCGCTCCGCCTCCAGGGCGGCCTGGTCCGCGTTCAGCCCCGCCAGCTCTTCAGCCAGCTTAGCCGCCCGCTCCTGCAGGTCGCTCTGGCCTTTGGCCTTGCCCTCCGCCTCGCTCTTCAGGGCGGCGGCCTCCCCCTCTAAGGCGGCGATTCGCGCCCGGGCGGCGGCGGTGTCCGCCTCAATCTGGGCCGCGCGGGCCTTCAGCTGCTCCAGCTCCTCCTCCTGGCTCTCCCGCTGGCTCTCCAGGCCGGACACCACGCTTTGGCAGCGGGCCGTCTCGCCCTCGGCCTTCAAAATGGCGTCCTCCCACTGGCGCAGCTGGCCCTGGGCGGTCTCCAGCTCATAGGCGGCGGCGGTCTGCTCCCGCTCCGCCTCGGCCAGCGCCCTGGCCCCCTCGGCCACCTGGCCGCGCACCTGCTCCAGCTGTCCGGCCAGCCGCTCCAGCTCGTTGGCCCGGCTGAGGATTCCCGCGCTGCGGCTGGCCGAGCCGCCGGTCATGGAGCCGCCGGGGTTGAGCACCTGTCCGTCCAGGGTGACGATGCGGAATTGATAGCCGTACTTTCTGGCCGCGGCGATGGCACAGTCCAGATTTTCCATCACGGCCACCCGGCCCAGCAGGTTGGAAAACACGTTTTTATACCGGGGCTCGAAGCTGACCAGCTGGTCTCCCACCCCCACAAAGCCCGGCTCGCCGCTCAGCTTTTGCCTCTCCCGGAGTTCTCCGGGGCGGATGGAGCTCAGGGGCAGGATGGTGGCCCGGCCCCCGTCCCGCCGCTTCAGATAGCCGATGACGGCCTTGCCGTCCTCCTCCCGGTCCACCACCAGGTTCTGCATGGCGCCGCCCAGGGCGGTCTCAATGGCCACGGTGTACCGGTCGGGCACCTTCAGCAGGTCGGCCACGGGGCCGTGGATGTTCTTCAGCGCCCCCCGCCGGGCCTCCCCCATCACCAGCTTGACAGCCTTGGAGTACCCCTCGTGCATCTGCTCCATCTCGGTGAGCAGCTTGACCCGGGAGGCTAGGGCGTTCTCCTCCATCTGCAGCTTCATGTGCCCCTCCCGGGCGCTGTCCGCCTTCTTCCGGCGGCCCTCCATGCGCAGGGCATAGCCGCTGATGACGTTCTGGGCCGCGTCCCGCTCCTCCACGCTGCTGCTGTGGTCCTTCCGGGCCTTCTTGGCCTCCTGGCGGGCCTGCTCCAGGCGC
>CASECK010000102.1 GCA_949286295.1 uncultured bacterium
TGGCGGCGCTGATGCGCGCCGGGGCCGTCCCGCCCCGGTACGCCCCCCGGCAGGCGGCATGAGGGCCGCGCCGGACATCGCCGGGCTGCCCCCTGCCCTGGGCCCCGTGGTGGAGGACATCCGGCGGCTGCGCCGCCGGGGAGAGCCGGTGCTGGCCGCCATCGACGGCCGGTGCGCCGCGGGCAAGACCACCCTGGCCGGGCAGCTCCAGGCCAGGTTTGGCTGGCCGGTGGTCCACATGGACCACTTCTTCCCCCGCCCGGAGCAGCGCACCCCCCAGCGCCTGGCCCTCCCCGGGGGCAACGTGGACCACGAGCGCTTTTTGGAGCAGGTGCTCCTCCCCCTGTCCCGGGGGCGCTTCCCCACCTACCGCCCCTTTGATTGCCGCACCATGAGCCTGGGGCTCCCCCGGGCCGTCCCGCCGGCCCCGGTGGTGCTGGTGGAGGGGGCCTACGCCTGCCACCCGGCGCTGGCCGGGTACTATCCCCTGCGGGTCTTTCTCACCGTGGACCCCGAAGAGCAGCTGCGGCGCATCCTGGCCCGGAACGGGCCGGAGGGGCTGGCCGCCTTCCGGGAGAAGTGGATTCCCCTGGAGGAGCGCTACTTCGCCGCCTGGCCTCCCCAGGGCCGCTTCCACCACATTTTACAGTTGTGACCGCCGCCCCCGGGGGACTACCCCCCGGAGCGGCGGTTTTCCACACATTTTTCCACAACTTTCCCCCCGCCGGGAAATCATTTTCCGAGATTTTTTCCAAAAAGCCGGAGAAACCCCCTTGCTTTTCCAGCGGGAATATGTTACAATTCGGTTACAAGTTTTCAATTGAAGTTTTGAATCTCACTTTTTATAGGAGAACGATATGGCAAACGAGAACCTCCCCCTTTCCTATAAGGGGCATCCCCTGCGCCGGAAGGACAACCTTATCTACTACGGGACCATGGGCGAGAAGTACATCATCATGCTCCAGGTCCTGTCCACCAAGGAAGTAAACGGCCTGAACATGGCCGACAAGGTCTCCGTTCAGCTTCAGCTCACCGACCCGGACCTGAAGAGCCGGGACCGGGTGGTGAAGAAGAGCGAAAAGGACAGCCTGTACGCCGCCATGGACGTGGCCGCCGTGTGGCTGGACCGGGCCCTGAGCGGCAAGTGACAACCCCAGGAACAGACAGAGAAGGAGGACGCCCCCTATGCAGCATTCCCGTTTTCTGGCCCGCGCGGCCCTGAGCCTGGCCCTGACCGCCGCCATGGCGGCCCCCGCCCTGGCCGTCTCCGGCACGGTGGACACCGAGGGTTCCACCCTCCGGCTGCGCGCCGAGGCCAACACCAGCAGCTCCGTGCTGCGCCAGCTGGCCCACGGCACCCAGGTGGAGGTCCTCTCCGCCGTGGAGAACGGCTGGTACAAGGTCGCCGCCGGCGAGGAGACCGGCTATGTGTCCGGCGAATATCTGAAGGTGTCCGAGCAGGAGGTCGAGGGCCTGCCTGTGGAGCAGGAGCCGGTCTATATCCAGGTGACCACCTCGGTGCTCAACGTCCGCTCCGGCCCCGGCACCGGCCACGACAAGGTGGGCCAGCTGAACTATGGCCGGGTGGTCAAGTCCACCGGCGCGGAGGACGGCTGGTACCAAATCGAGGACGGCTATGTCAGCGCCGAGTATGTCAGCGAGGTGGACGCCGCCCTGGCCTCCCAGAGCGGCAAGGGCCAGGAGATGGCGGCCTACGCCCTTCAGTTCGTGGGCTACCCCTATGTGTACGGGGGCAGCTCCCCCAGCGGGTTTGACTGCTCCGGGCTGACCAGCTATGTGTGCAAGCAGTTCGGCTATTCCATCAACCGCACCGCCTCCAACCAGCTCAACAACGGCGTGTCCGTCTCCAAGGACCAGCTGCAGGCCGGGGACCTGGTGTTCTTCCGCCAGAACGGCTCCACCAAGCCCGCCTCCCACGTGGGTATCTACATCGGCAACGGCCAGTACGTCCACGCCTCCACCCCCGGCGTCGGCGTCATCATCAGCGACCTGAGCGACCCCTACATCTCCAACGGCTATGTGGGCGCCCGCCGCATCGCCCAGTAACCCCTAAGCTGCAATCAAAAAACCTCCCGGAGCTTGCGCTCCGGGAGGTTTTTTTACTCCTCCGGTCCGGCGGGAGGGCCGCCGGCGGCCTGGTAGAGCGGGGTGTTGTCCCGCACCTTGGCGTAGGCCCGCTTGCGCACGGCCAGGAAGAAGGCCAGGTGCACCCCGCCGGTGAGCAGCCAGGAGACGGGGTAGGAGATGTACAGGCAGGCCGGGGTGTGGTAGAGGGGGAACAGCCAGGCCACCCACAGCACCCGCAGCCCGCAGATTCCCACCAGGGAGACCACCATGGGGACCACCGAGTAGCCGATGCCCCGCAGCACCCCCACCAGGGTGTCCATGATACCGCAGATAAAGTAGGGGCAGGCGATGATGGCCAGGCGAATCAGGGCCTGGGCGACCACCCCGTCCTCCCCCGCCGGGACATAGAACCCGGCCAGGGTCCCGCCGAAGAGATAGGCCAGATTGCCCGAGACCAGCCCGGCCACGACCACGAAGAGCAGGCACTGCCTTGCCACCCGGTCCACCCGGCCGCACTTGCCCGCGCCGTAGTTCTGCCCCACGAAGGTGATGGCCGTCTGGTAAAAGGCGTTCATGGTGGCGTAGACAAAGCCCTCGATGCTGGCGCTGGCGGAGGAGCCGGCGGCCAGCACCGGGTCGTCAAAGGAGTTGATGGCCGACTGGATGACCACGTTGGACAGGGAGAAGAGCACCCCCTGGCACCCGGCGGGCAGTCCCACCTGGAGAATCCGGCGGACCACCGCCCACTCCAGGCCCAGGCGCTTCAGGTCCAGGCGCAGGGGCCCCTCCTCCCGCACCAGGCAGCGCACCACCAGGACGGCGGAGATGTACTGGGAGATAATGGTGGCCAGGGCCACCCCCGCCACGTCCAGGTGGAAGACGATGACAAAGATGAGGTTGAGCACTACGTTCACCACCCCGGCCAGGGTGAGGTAGTACAGCGGCCGCTGGGTGTCCCCCTTAGCCCGCAGCAGGGCCGCGCCGAAGTTATAGAGCATATTGGCCGGCATCCCCAGAAAATAGATGCGCAGGTAGACGGTGGCCAGGTCGATGACATCGGTGGGGGAGGACATCCACTCCAGCAGCTGCCGCACCAGGAAAAAGCCCGCCACCATCATGCCCACCCCGCTGGCCAGGGCCAGGGTCATGGTGGTGCGCACATCCTGGCCGGCGTGCTCCCGGCGGCCGGCCCCCAAATCCCGGGCCAGGGCCACGTTGGCCCCCACCGACAGGCCCACAAACAGGTTGATCATCAGGTTGATCAGCGCCGTGTTGGACCCCACCGCGGCCAGGGCCTCCTTGCCCACAAACTTGCCCACCACCACCACGTCCGCCGCGTTGAACAGCAGCTGCAGCAGGCTGGAGGCCATCAGGGGCAGGGCAAACAACAGAATCTTGCCTGCCAGCGGGCCGCTGCACATATCAATCTCGTATCTCTTTTTCAACAAACATCCTTCCTCTCAGGGCCGCCCCGGAGGCGCTTGCTCAGCCGATTCCGCCCAGCGCGACCCCCAGAATTACCACCAGCACGGTCAGGGGCACATAGACGTATTTCCCCACCGGGCCGAACAGCGGGCTGACCGGCTTGTCCCGGCCGGTCTCCAGCTCGGCCCGGAGCTTCTTCCAGCCCAGGACATAGTACACGCACACGGCGCCCAGCACCGCCCCGGCGGGCACCACCTGGATGGTGATAAAGTCCATCCAGGCCCCCACGGCGGCCTCGCCCTCCAGGAACAGCCCCACCCCCAGCGTCACCGCCGAGCACAGGAGCACCGCCGCCTTCCGGGGCAGGCGGAAGCGGGTCTGCCAGCTTTCGGACACTGCCTCGAGCATATTGATTAGGGAGGTGATTCCCGCGAAGAACACCGACACGAAGAAGAACACCGCGAACAGGCGCCCCAGGGGCATCTGCTGGAACACGGTGGGCATGGTGATGAACATCAGCGGCGGGCCGGACTTGACGTCCAGGCCGTAGGCAAACACCGCGGGCATCACCGCCAGGGCGGACAGCAGGGCGGCCATGGTGTCGAACAGGGCCGTGCGTAGGGAGGCCTTTGGAATGTCAGCCGACTTGTCCAGATAGGCCCCGTAGACAATCATGCCCGAGCCGGTGATGGACAGGGAGAAGAAGGCCTGCCCCATGGCCATGACCCAGGTGTAGGGCTCCAGCAGCTTGCCCCAGTCGGGGATGAACAGGAAGCGGTAGCCCTCCAGGGCCCCGGGCTGGGCGGCCACCCAGACGGCCAGGACGATAAACAGCACATAGAACAGGGGCATGAGAATTCCGCTGGCCTTCTCGATGCCGGCGGTGACCCCGAACATGAGCAGCAGGCACACCGCCAGCACCACCGCCCCGTGCCACACGGGATTGCCAAAGTCCGCCGCGGCCGCGGAGAAGAAGGCGGCGGGGTCGGCGGTCATCAGCTGCCCGGTCACCGCGCCGGCCAGGCTGTTGAGCACCCAGCCCATGATGACCGCGTAGCCGATGGCGATGCCCAGCGAGCCCAGCAGGGGCAGCCAGCCCACTACGCTGCCCAGGCGCTTCCACTTCGGCGCCCGGGAGGCAAAGCACAGCTCATAGGCCCCGATGGTGCCCGTGCCCGCCAGGCGCCCCACGGCAAACTCCGCCGACAGCCCAACCCAGCCAAAGAGAAAGACAAACAGCAGGTAGGGAATCAGAAAGGCCGCGCCGCCAAACTGGCCCAGGCGGTAGGGGAACAGCCAGATGTTCCCCAGCCCCACCGCGGAACCCACGCAGGCGATGACAAAGCCAAGGGCGGAGCTGAAGCCGCCGTTGCGGTGGCCGGCGGCCACCTGGTCGTGTTCGGATCGTCTCATTTCTCTCCCTCTCCTCCGGCCGGTCTCAGGCGGCCCATTCTTCAGACAGATTTTGGATTATATCACAGCTTTCCCCGGCTGTCTACCAGTAAAACTACGGTCTCCACATGGGCCGTCCGGGGGAAGAGGTCCACCGCCTGGGCCCGGACCGCCCGGTAGCCCAGCTCTGACAGCCGGCGCACGTCCCGGGCCAGGGTGGCCGGGTCGCAGGAGACATAGACGATGCGCGCCGGGGCCATCCCCGCCAGGATGGCCGGCACCTCGGGCCGCAGGCCCTTCCGGGGCGGGTCCACGCAGATTACGCCGGGCCGGACCCCCTCCTCTGCCAGGCGGGCGGCCACCTCCCCCGCGTCGCCGCAGAAAAATTCCGCGTTCTCCACGCCGTTGCGCCTGGCGTTGGCCCGGGCATCCTCCACCGCCTGGGGCACCAGCTCCGCCCCGATGACCCGGCCGGCCCGGCGGGCCAGGAGCAGGGAGATGGAGCCGATGCCGCAGTAGAGGTCCAGCACCGTCTCCTCCCCGGTCAGGCCGGCAAACTCCAGGGCCAGTTCATACAGCCGCCGGGTCTGGGCCAGGTTTATCTGGAAAAAGGAGGGGACGGACAGCCGGAACACCAGACCGCACAGCTCCTCCTCCAGCCAGTCCCGGCCCCAGAGCAGGCGATAGTCCGGCCCCAGTATCACGTTGGTGCGCCGGGTATTGACATTGAGGACCACCCCGGCCAGGCCCGGACAGGCCTGCCGGAGGGTATGCGCCAGCTCCTCCTCCCAGGGCAGGGCG
>CASECK010000103.1 GCA_949286295.1 uncultured bacterium
CCTCCCGCCAGCGCTTTACCACCTGCACGTCCACCCCCACCGGGGCGCTGTCCAAGGCGCACAGGGCCAGGCGGCCGCTGTGGCTGAGGTTGAAGGCCCGGTCCGGATGCCCGGGGAACCAGGGCTTGCCCCCCTCCCGCCGGGCTGTCTCCGGCAGGGCGGGCAGGCCCCAGTGCTCCCGGACGGCCAGCTCCAGCAGGTCATAGGCCCTCTCCCGGCCGGTCAGGCCGGCGGCCCCGTATACGGCAAGCACGGCGCTCCCCCCCTTTTATGGTACTTTGTCTCAGCTTTTTCGCCCACCCCGACAGGGGGCGGGAAAAAGGACTTAAATTCAGGTATAATAGCCGCTCTGCGGCTATTATACCATGACGGCGCAGCCAGAATGGTATAATATGTCGTCTTTTTCGGTTGCCCCGTCAGGGGCGAGAAAAAGGACTTAAATCCGAGTATAATAGCCGCTTTGCGGCTATTATACCATAACAATAAGCGCCGCCGCCAGATGCTTTCGCCCCGGTCAGCAGGGCAGGGGCAGCCAGGCCCCGGCGGCGGACAAGTCCCGGAACAGAATCATGTCCGGGGGATAGAGGGTGAACAGGGCCACGCAGGCCACCAGCAGGGCGGCCAACAGGACGGCCAGCAGCTTCCGCCTGCCGGAATACGGCCGGCAGGCGCGGCCAGGCAACCAGAAGCCCAGCGCCATCACCGCCAGGTAGAGCAGCACATCCACCCACATCCGCTCGCCCCGCAGCAGGACGTGATACCCCCAGCCCAGGGCCAGCATCAGGGCGCACAGGCCGGGCAGAACCAGCAGCCAGGGGTATATCCCCCCGGGCCGGTCCCGGTTGAGCAGCCCGGCGGCGGCCAGATAGGGCCAGACAATCAGCTTGCTGTGCTCCCACAGGCTCTCGCTGACGGGGGAGAACAGGGCGGTGACCGCGTTGGGCCACCAGCCATAGACAAAATGGAGCAGCGCTCCAGCGGCCGCGGCCGCCAGACAGGCTGCCGTCAGCCTGCGCGTTCAGTAGTACATACCGCACCCTCCTTCGCGCTTCCGGGGGGGAAGCCGCGTCTTATCGTATGCCGGGGGCGGGCGGCTTATGCCAGAGCGCGAAAAGGCGCGGCCCGTCCGGGAGTCCGGACGGGCCGCGCCTGGGGAGAGCTTGTCCTCAGGTCCGCTCCCGGATGGCGGCCACCTCCTGGCCGATGTTCAGGGCGTGGTCGCCGATGCGCTCGAAGTCGGTAAGCAGCTCGGAGTAGAGCACGCAGGCCTCGTCGGAACAGACGCCGGCCTTCATGCGCTCGATATGGCCCCGGCGGAACTGGGCGGTGAGGTCGTCGATTTTCTGCTCTAAGGCAGCCACCTCGGTCAGCCAGCCCAAATCCCCCGCCGTCGGGCGCAGCAGGGTGTTCATGGTCTCCAGGCACACCGCGCGCATCTTCTCAATCTCCGCCACCGCGTCGGCGGAGAACACGATGTCCTTTTCCGCCAGCAGCTTGGTGTAGCCGGCGATGTTCACCGCGTGGTCGCCGATGCGCTCGATATTGCCGGTGATGGTGAAGTAGCTGCTGATGATGGCGGAGCTGCGCTCGTTGGTCTCGTAGGTAATCAGGGTGGAGATATGCTTGGATATCTCCTTGTTCAGATAGTCCACATAGGCCTCCGTCTCCTCCACCTTGGGCAGCAGGGCGGCGTCCCGGTTCAGGACAGCCTGGAAGCTGTCGGCGATGTTGGACTGGGCCATGGTGAGCATCCGCCCCAGCTCGTTGTGAATCTGGTCGATGTAGATGGCCGAGGTGCCCAGCACGCCGTCCTTGCTGTTGCTGTGGATGGGGGTGAGATACTCCAGGTGCATCTCGTCGGGATTCTCGCCGGGCAGCTCGGGGAGGATGACGGTGGACAGCTTGGCCAGGTAGTTGCCCAGGGGCAGCAAAATCAGGGTGGTGACGATGTTGAAGCTGGTGTGGGTCATGGCAATCTGCCCCGCCGGGGTGCTGGGCAGCGCGCCGGCCAGGAACTGCCCCACCGGGCCGGGCAGGACCAGGGAGCCGTCCACCACGCTGGCGATGGGGAAGAGCAGGAACAGGGTGGTGAAGAGGATGGTTCCGATGATGTTGAACATCAGGTGGATGATGGTGGTGCGCTTGGCGCTGCGGTTGGCGGTGATGGCGGCCAGCACCGCGGTGATGCAGGTGCCGATGTTCTGCCCGAACAGGACGAACACCGAGTTGGCATAGGCGATGACCCCGCTGTTGGCCAGGGCCTGAAGGATGCCCACCGAGGCGGAGGAGGACTGGATGATGGCGGTGAACACCGTCCCGGCCAGGATGCCCAGCAGGGGGTTGGAGAAGGAGGCCATCAGATTGACAAAGGCCGGCTCGTCCCGGAGGGGGGCCATGGCGGCGCTCATCATGTCCATGCCGATAAACAGCACGCCCAGACCGGCCAGAATCAGGCCGATGTGCTGCAGCTGGGGCTTTTTCACAAAGACGGCGAAGACCACGCCCACAAAGGCGAACAGGGGGGCCAGCACGCCCACGTCCAGGGCGATGAGCAGGCCGGTGACGGTGGTGCCGATGTTGGCCCCCATGATAATCCACACCGCCTGATTGAGGGTCATGATTCCGGCGTTGACGAAGCCCACCACCATGACGGTGGTGGCCGAGGAGGACTGAATGACCGCAGTGATGCCCGCGCCCACCAGCACGCCCAAAAAGCGGTTGGCGGTCAGCTTCTCCAGAATGCTCTTCATGCGGTTGCCCGCGGCGGCCTCCAGGCCGGAACTCATCATCTGCATTCCGTACAGGAAAAGGGCAAGTCCTCCCAAAAGGCTCAGAAAATCTGTAATCTGCACACGCGCTTCCTCCTACTGTCTCTATCTGGACGCTCCACGGCGGCGCGCCCGGCCTCTCCCAAAATTTCACATTGAAAACCAGAATGATTATACGGGGCAAATGGCTGAGCGTCAATAAAAATTTATAGAGTCTTGACGGTGGCTTACATAGATTTAACGCATGGCCTTTACCCAAACTTTACGAACTTTACAAACCCGGCGGCCCCTCCGCCGGGCCGGAGGCGCCCAGGCCCCGGGCCGTGGGGGAAAGCGCCCTAAAAATTTCCTGTTTTTTCCATGGCTACCAAATGGCTACCAAAAATTGGGGGCAAAGGCCTGTCAATACAGGGGTTTTCCAGCCCCTCGATTCGGCCATGGCTACCACAATGCTACCAGCCGCACTTTTCCAAGCGAAAAGTGCGGCTTTTTTGCAGTTTTTGTAAAATTTTAAAACGAATTTCAGGATGCAAGGGACGTGACACAGGCCTGACTTCCAGGAAAAAGTTCCAAAAACCACTAAATACGGGAGGAAATCCCAACAATTGGCGCCAAATGGTAGCCAAAATCCAAAAAGGAGGAATTCCAAATGAGAAACCTGAAGCGCGTTCTCAGCCTGGCTGTCGCTTCCGTCATGATGATTGGCATGATGGTCGTGGGCACCGGCGCTGCCTACGCCGACGTGGACTCC
>CASECK010000104.1 GCA_949286295.1 uncultured bacterium
CGCCGCCCCCTGCCGGTATCTCCCCTCCGGGTCACTGCTCCGGCTCCCGCTTCTGGCCCCAGCTCTCCCCGGTGTACAAAAATTTCTTGATGGCAAAGATTCCGGCCAGCGCCACGACCCCCAGCAGGGTCCCCCACGGGCCGTCGTGGCTGACAATCATCTGCCGGGCGATGGCGAACATCAGCACATCGATGACCGCCCCGTATGTATGCAGCATCAGCATCTTCACAAGCTCGATGCCCATGATAATCAAAAACGCGCGCTCCAGAAATCCTCCCACGGCAAAGGCCGCCGCGTTCTCCGCCAGCTCCTGGGCGGAGCTGTACACCAGCACTGCCCCGCCGGCGAGGACGGCGGCCAGAATCAGCGCCGCCATCACAATCTCCAGCACCTGTGCCAGCTTCAGCATCCTCTGCCGCATCTTCATGCACATGGCCCTCTCCTCCTTTCAGCGCTTGCCGTGCCGCAGGGCGGCCTTCAGGGTGTTCTCCATCAGCACCGCCCGGGTCACCGGCCCCACGCCTCCGGGGACCGGCGTGATGTACGAGGCCCGGGCGGCCGCCTGCTCAAAGACCGCGTCGCCGCACAGCCGCCCCTGTCCGTCCCGGTTGATGGCGATGTCCACCACCACGGCCCCCTGTTTTACCATCTCCCCGGTAATCAGGCCCGCGTGGCCGGCCGCGGTAATCAGGATGTCCGCCTTCGCGCACTCCTCCTCCAGATTCTTAGTCTGGGTGTGGCAGATGGTGACCGTGCTGTCCCGCAGCAGCATGAGCATAGCCTGGGGTTTGCCCACAATGTTGGAGCGGCCCACCACGGTGCAGCGCTTGCCCCGGGGGTCGATTCCGTACTCCTCCAGCAGCCGCATCACCCCCGCCGGGGTGCATGGCCGGAAGGAGTCCACCCCGAGAATCAGGTCCCCCACGTTGGCGGGGTGGATGCAGTCCACATCCTTGTCCGGACGGATGGCCAGCTGGACCCTCCGGGCGTCCAGCCGGGCGGGCAGGGGGAACTGCACCAGGATGCCGTCGATGTCCTCCCGGCCGTTGAACTGCTCCAGCACCTGCTCCAGCTCCTCCTGACTCACGTCCCCCGGGAGCTGGAAGGTGTCATAGTAAAAGCCGCACTGCTGGCAGTCTTTCCGCTTGCCCGCCTCATAGACCTGGGCCGCAGGGTCCTCCCCCACCAAAATCATGGCCAGACCGGGCCGCCGCTCCATGGCCTGGGCCTGGGCGCGCACCTGCTCCTTGATGCGGGCGGACAGCGCCTTGCCGTCCATAATGACCGCGGACATGGTCACTCCTCCTTGCCGTCGTTGTCTTCCTCCGCCCCGGGGTCCTCCCCGGCGCGCCCCTGCGCCCGGGCGGCCTGCCGGTCCACAAAGAGGTCCGGCGCCCGGCCGGTATGCCGGCGCAGCATCCACAAAAAGGCCGCCAGCGCCGCCACGGCGGAGATGGCCGCCAGGGCCTGGGAGGTCCGGATGGGCACGCCGAACAGCTCCAGCCCGAAGAAGTACAGGCTGTCGGTGCGCAGCCCCTCAATCCAGGCCCGGCCTATCCCGTACCAGAACACGTAAAACAGGAAGCACTGCCCGTCAAAGCGCCGCTTTCTGCCCATGAGATATGTCAAAATCAGCCCCACAAAATTCCACGCGGACTCATAAAAGAAGGTCGGATGTACCCCCAGCGAGCCGCTGAGGATGGCCTGATAGCCCGCCTGGTCCACAAATCCGCCCCGGAGCATCTCCCCGGCGATGGTGGGGCCGCACATCCGCCAGGGCAGGGCGGTGGCCGTCCCATAGGCCTCCACGTTCATAAAATTGCCCCACCGGCCGATGAGCTGGCCGATGAACAGCCCCTGGACCCCCAGGTCGGCAAAGGCCAGGAAATTGAGCTTCTTCACCCGGCAGAAAATCAGCAGCACCACCGCCGACGAGAGAATGGCCCCGTAGATGGCCAGTCCGCCGTCGCTGTACCGGAATACCTTCGCCCAATTCAGCGACCCGTCGGCGTTTTGGAACATACTCAGGTTGAATATCACATAATAGGCCCGGATAGACACCAGAGCGGCGGGGACGGCGAAGAGCATCATATCGATGATGTTGTCCTCTGAGATGCCGTACCGCACGCCCCAGCGGCTGCACAGAACCACCGCCAGCAGAAGGCCAGAGACGATGATGACGGCATACCAGTAGATGGGCCGGCCCAGGATGACCACCGCCACCCGGTTTAAGTCAAACTCCAGCCCCAGCCCGGGGAAAAACACGTGCTGCACCGTCTCCGGCCCGGGCAGCGCAATCAGTCCGCCCATCCTCACGCCCCCTTGGGCCGCACCACCGACAGGGCGGTGCGCTCCCCGGTGACCCAGGCGGCAATCAGCTCCTCGGCCTGGCGCTTTTCAATGCCGCTGAACAGCCCGGCAAAATCCAGATAGTCCACCCCGGCGAAGAAGGCCTGGGCCTGGCCCACGCACAGGTTCTCAAAGGAGTTAAGCCCCCGGAC
>CASECK010000105.1 GCA_949286295.1 uncultured bacterium
GCCGCCCGGGTGTTCTTCTTCCCCTTGACCTGGCCGGCCTGGGCGATGGCGCCCCCGTAGAGCAGGAACTTCTCCGTCAGAGTGGTTTTGCCCGCGTCCGGGTGGGAGATGATGGCAAAGGTGCGCCGGCGCCGGATTTCAGATTCATAGTTGGACATAGGGCCCCTCCAGAATGATTGGGTAAGATAGGCAGCCGGCCTGTCTCCCCCGGAGGGGGAGGCGCGTTCCGGCTGGACCCATAGAGTGAAAGCATACTATTTTACCATATGCCGCCCCGCCCCGCAAGAGAAAAAACTGCTGCTGCGGCGGGCCTTGACAAACAGGGCCGGGGCGCATACAATAGAACGGAACCGTGGCACAATCGAACACAGGGGCGCTGGGAGCCAATTCCCGGCTGAGATGCAGAGGCAAAAGAAGGCAGCCTCCGGTCCCTTGAACCTGATCCGGGTAATGCCGGCGTAGGAAGTGACGAGGAGACGCCCTGTCGTTTTCTGAAGACCGCACTACACCCGTCCGGATGTACTGCGGTATTTTTGTAAGGGCCGGAGAGACGGCCCTGACAGGAGGAAACGACATGAAAACAAATGAGAAGACGCGCACCGCCGCCCGGATGCTGTGCGAGGGGGCGCTGCTGGTGGCCCTGTGCCAGATTGTGGACCTGTTCCCGCTGTGGAAGATGCCCTGGGGCGGGTCGGTCTCGCTGTGCATGGTCCCCTTCTTCCTCTTCACCTGCCGGTGGGGAGCGGGATGGGGCCTGTTGGCCGGCACGGTGCTGGGGGTGCTGCAGTTTATGAACGCCGGCGGAATCGCCATCGGCTGGCAGTCCATTCTGGGGGACTATCTGTTCGCCTATATGGCCCTGGCCGTGGCGGGATTTTTCCGTGGCAGGCGCTGGAGCATCTATGCCGGGGCCAGCGTGGGCTGCGCGGCCCGGTTCCTGGTCCACTATGTGGTGGGGGCCACCATCTGGGCGGGGTATATGCCGGAGACTTTCTTCGGCCTGACCATGACCACGCCGTGGTTTTACTCCCTGCTGTACAATGGATTTTATATGGTGCTGGACTGGCTGCTGTGCATGGTCATCTACGGGCTGCTCATGCGCAACGGCAGGATGCGCGCCTATCTGATGGCGGAGGACCTCCGCTGAAGCCAAGTCCCTCCGGGGGCGGAAAGAGAGGCCCCCATGGGGAAGTTTGACGGCCTGCTGCTGGCCACCGATTTTGATGACACTCTGTATGACCAGACGCTGCATATTCCCCAGCGTAATATCGAGGCCATCCGCTACTTCACCGGCCAGGGGGGCTACTTCACCGTGGCCACCGGCCGGGCCCACCGCACCTTTGCCCCCTATGCGCCGCTGGTCCCCATGAACGCCCCGGCGGTGCTGTCCAACGGGGCGGCCATCTATGATTTTCAGAACGACCGGCCGGTGGAGCAGACCCAGCTGGCCCCGTCGGCCCCCCGGGACCTGGGGGCGGTGATGGAGCGCTTTCCCACCCTGTCCATCGAGGCCTACCACGGGGAGGACATCTATGTCTGGAACCCCAACGCTATCACCCTGGCCCATATGAAGAAGGTCAACTGCGGCTATACCCTGTGCCCTGTGGAACAGATGCCAACCCCCTGGGTCAAGGCCCTGTTCCACCAGGAGCACCAGGTCCTGGCGGCCGCCCGGGAGATGCTGCTGGCCGGGCACGGGGACAAGTACGAGGCCATCTTCTCCAATCCCCGCTACCTGGAGATTACCTGCAAGGGCAGCACCAAGGGGGGGATGGTGGCCCGGGTGGCGGAGCTGCTGAAGGTCCGGCCGGGGCATATCTACTGCGTGGGGGACAATCAAAACGACATCCCCATGCTGGAGCGCTCGGCCATCCCCTTTGCCCCGGCCAACTGCGCCCAGGAGGTCCGGGCGTGGGGGGCCAGGGTGCTGTGCCACTGTAACGACGGGGTCATCGGGGACGTGGTGGAGATTTTGGACGGGCTGTATTGAGGCCGGTCCCGGCGAGGAGCTGCGCGCCCCTGGAATAGAAGAGCTCTGTCAGGCGGAGCTGACAGAATAAATCCGGCGCCCGGAGGGGCGCCGGATTTTTGATTCCCCCACGGTGCACCCGCGCGTGCAACCTTTCCCGCGGCCCCGCCCACTGTGCAGGGCCGCCGCGCCGGCCGGGCGGCCCGGGAAAGGGGAGTGGAGCATGAAGAGAGCGGAAAGCGGCGGAACGGCTTGGCGGGGCCGGGAGGGGAGGCGCTGATGGACTGGACGGCGCTGGCGGTGGCCGGGATGTCTCTGATTGGGACGCTGGCTGGGACGTTCGGGGGCATATTGGTGTCAAACAAGCTGACCGCCTACCGAATCGAGCAGCTGGAGCGGCGGGTGTCCGCCCATAACAGCCTGGTGGAGCGGACCTATAAGCTGGAGGGCCAGATGACCGAGGTGCAGCACGACATCCGGGACATGAAAGCGGACAGGGGGTGAGAGCATGGACTACGGAACTGCAAGTGTGGCGGCCATCACCGTCATCTGCTACCTGGTGGGCATCATCGTCAAGGCGTCCCCGGTCAACTCCGCCCTTATCCCGGCCATTGTGGGCCTGTGTGGCGGCGTTTTGGGCG
>CASECK010000106.1 GCA_949286295.1 uncultured bacterium
CCGTCCAGCTCCACCACCCGGCCGGCCCGCTCCAGCACGGCGGGCTCGTGGGTGACCAGCAGCACCGGGGCGGGCAGCGCGCGCAGCCGCTCCAGAATGCGCAGGGCCCGGGGGATATCCACCCCGGCAAAGGGTTCGTCCAGCAGGTAGAGCTCTGCCTCCAGGGCCAGGCACCTGGCCAGGGCCACCCGGCGGCCCATCCCTCCCGACAGGGCGGCGGGATACAGGGCCTCCTCCCCGGTCAGCTCCACCAGTTCCAGCAGCTCCGGCGCCCGGTCCCGCCGCTCCCGGGGCAGCACGTCGGTGAGCTGCTGCTCCACGGTGCGCCAGGGGAGCAGCCGGTCCTCCTGAAAGAGAATGGCGGTTTGCCGGGGGGGGATGGCGCAGCGCCCCGACAGGGGGCGCTCCAGCCCGGCCAGACAGCGCAGCAGGGTGGTCTTGCCGCAGCCGGAGGGACCGCGCAGGGCGGTGATTCCCCGGCCGGGCACCTCCAGGGTAAAGCCGTCCAGCACGGTCCGCCCGCCGAAGGAGAGGGTGAGGTCCTGGCACAGCGTCATATCCGCCACCCCCTCTCCCAACGGGCCAGGGCCAGGCGAAGCAGCCGCTCCAGCACCAGGCTCAGGGCCACCGTCACCGCCGTCCAGGCGAACAGCTCGGGAATCTCCAGCAGGTACTTGGTGTCGTATATCTGGGCGCCCAGGGCGGGGCGGGGCAGGCAGAGCACCTCGGCGGCCACCCCGGACTTCCAGGCCAGTCCGGCCCCGGTGGTGAGGGCGGAGAGAAGGTGGGGCCGCAGGGAGAACAGATAGACAAGGCGGATGGTCTTGAGTCGGGAGAAGCGGTAGGCCCGGGCCAGCTCCAGCAGGCTGCCGCTGGCGGCCCGGATTCCCTGGGACAGGCTGTCCCACACCACAGGGGCCACCATCAGGGCGGCGATGACGGCGGGCACATTGTTCCGGCCGGTCCACAGCAGCACCAGCAGGATGAAGGAGGCCACCGGGGCGGCCCGTACCACCCGCACGGCGGGGGAGAGCAGCGCGTCGGCCCAGGGCAGGGCGCAGGTCAGGGCCGCCAGAGCGCCCCCGAAGAGGACCCCAAGGGCCAGCCCCGCCAGCACGCGCAGCAGGGAGGCCAGGATGGCCTGCCAGAAAGCCGCTTCCCCGGCCAGCCGCGTCAGGACGGCCAGCACTGTGGCGGGGTAGGGCAGGAGCAGCTCGTTGCCCCGGCCGTCCACGCTCCGCTCCACCAAAAAGGCGCAAACCTGCCAGACCCCCAGCCAGAAGGCGGGGGCCAGCAGCGCGTGCCCGAGGAGTTTAAGGCTTTTCGCCCAGGCCATAGTAGAAGGAGTCGTAGGGCAGGCCGCCGCCGATGGAGTCGGGCGCGGTCTGGAAGAGCACGGCGTAGTAGCGCTCCAGGACGTCCCGCATCTCCTGGCCGGTGAGGAAGGTCAGGTTGCACTGGGGGATGGCGGCCTGGGCCACCTGGGCGCTGGGGGTGATCTCATACCGGGCCACCAGCTGGGCGGCGTCCGTCAGATTGTCCGGGTCGGACATATAGGCGATGGAGTCCCCATAGGCGGACAGGAAGGCCTCCACCCCCTCGGGGTTCTCCTGGATATACTGGGTCCGGGCCACGATGCAGCCCATGGGCAGCACCCCCTCGCCCAGGTCCTCCCAGGCCTCGGACAGGGACAGGGCCTGGCGCACGCCGCTGTCCTGGACCATCAGGGCGGTGGCGGCGGGGACGGGGAGCATACACAGCCCCGCGTCGGAGGTGGTGAGCTTGGCGGTAATCTCCTGGGGGGTGAGCCACTGGATGTCCACCTGGCTGGGGGAGATTCCGTTTTGCTCCAGCAGGTGGTTGAGGATGTGTTCCGGGTTGCCCCCCTTGGTGTTGGAGGGGGCGTACAGGGTCTTGCCGGCCAGGTCGGCCACGGAGTGGACGCTCTCGCCCTTCTCCAGGATATAGAGCACCCCCAGGGTGTTGACCGCCAGCACCTGGATGCCCTCCTCCGTCTTGGCGTACAGATTGGCCGCGGCGTTGGTGGCGATGGCGGCGATGTCCGCGTCCCCATTGACCAGGGCGGCGGTGACCTCCTGATTGTCGGCCACCACCCGGTAGGAGGCGATGGCGGGCCAGTTCCCGTCGGGGGTCCGGCCGCCGTTGGCCGCGGCTTCGTCCGCGCCGGACATGAGCTTGGCGGCCCCGACGCCGGTGGGGCCGGACAGCACCATCAGGGCGGGCAGGTCATAGCCGGGGGAGCTGGAGGTGTCCCCGGGCTGGCCGGACTGGCTGGTCCCGGCGGAGCCGGGGGCGGAGGAGCTGGAGCCGGCAGGGGCCTTGGGGCCGCAGGCGGCCAGCAGGGACAGGGCCAGAGCGGCGCACAGAAGCAGGGGGATGAATTTTTTCATGACAGTGTTTCCTTTCCTGAAAAATAGCGGGTAAACAGGGAATTAGGATGGGTCCGCACCGGGGGTGAAGCGGCGAAAAGCCCGTTCCATCATCACCGACCAGAGCATGGCCGTCAGGCAGGGCAGAATCAGCATGGGGACATAGAACAGCAGGCTGAGCGCCGCCGAGAGGGCGCCGGACAGGACGATGAGCAGGGTGAAGGGCAGGTAGGCCACGGCCAGCTGCACCCCCCGGACCATGGCGGCAAGGGGGGAGAGGGTGAACCGGGACAGGGCGGGAAAGGTCCAGCACAGCCCCCCCACCGGGATGAGCAGGCACACGAAGTAGGCGGCCAGGACCAGAGGGGCCCCGCTCAGCCGGGCCAGCTGGGCCTGCCAGAAAAACTGCAGGCCGGCCAGCAGCGCGGCCAGCGCCGCGGCCCAGAGGGCGCTGGCCGCCGCGCCCCCGGCCAGCTCCCGGCGGAACACCCGGAAAAACTGAAGCCAGGCCCCGTGCCGCCGGGGGCGGACATATTTGACCACCGCGTCATACAGCCCGGCGGTGGCCGGCCCCAGGGTGAGCACCGGCAGGGAGCAGAACAGCCACAGCAGGCTGAGCACCAGCACGTCAGTGAGCAGGGACATGGCCCGCCAGAAGGCGTTTTCCGGGTCGAAAATTGTGGAGAACACGGGCGCCGTCACCAGCTTTCCGGAAGAGTGGGGATGGACTGCTCCCATCATACCACGGCCGGGCCGGGTTTGTCACCCCCGGGCGGGAATTTGTTTGTAAATCCGATTGAAAAAACCGGAAGAAAATGCTACACTGATTTTGGCAACAAGCCTGAGACGGACCCGTGATTCTATGAAATGAGGTGTCTGAGAGATGGATACGAAACAGGTGCTCCGGGACAGCCGGGCCTGGGTGCAGGACCAGCTGAAAACCAGCGTGGAGTTCTGGCTGAAACACGGAATGGATAAACAGCACGGCGGCGTGTACACCTGCCTGGACCGGAAGGGAGAGGTGTACTCCACCGACAAGAGTGTGTGGATGCAGGGCCGCTGCGGCTGGATGTTCGCTTACCTGTGCCATGTGTACGGCGTGCGGGAGCAGTGGCTGGCCGCCAGCAAGAGCTGCCTGGATTTTATGGAGAAATACTGCTTTAACCACGCGGCGGGGGACCGGATGTACTTCACCGTCACCGAGGACGGAAAGCCCCTGCGCCAGCGCAGGTACTACTACTCCGAGGCCTTCTGTGCCATAGCCAACGCCGAGTACTACGGTCTGACCGGGGAGAAAAGCCGCCTGGAGCGGGCCCGGCAGGCCTATGACGCCTACTGGTCCCTGAGCCACGGGGGCAAGGACCCCACCGGCCTGGGGCCCAAGACCATCCCCGAGACCCGCACCGGCCGCGCCTTCGGCCTGCCCATGATTATCCTCAACGTCACCGGCACCATGCTCCGGGTGGACCCGGAGCGCAGGGAGATGTACGAGCGGTACGCCCGGCAGTGTGTGGACGAGATTTTCAAGTACCACGTCAAGCCCGATCTGAAGTGCACCTTAGAGAACGTGGACATGGACGGCAACCCCCGGCTGTACTACACCGAGGGGCGCACCGTCAACCCCGGCCACGACATCGAGGGGGCCTGGTTCATCCTGGACCACGCCAGGCGCACCGGGGAGAAGCAGCTGGTGGCCCGGGCCGCCCAGATGTTCGACTGGGCCATCGAGGCCGGATGGGACAAGGAGTACGGCGGGCTGCTCTATTTCATCGACTGCCTGGGCAAGCCCCCGGAGGCCTATGAGCACGACATGAAGCTGTGGTGGCCCCACAACGAGATTCTCATCGCCTCCATGATGCTCTACCGGGACACGGGGGAGCAGAAGTATCTGGACTGGTTTGTCCGGACCCTGGACTACTGCAAGGCCCACTTCGCCGACCCGGAGTACGGCGAGTGGTACGGCTACCTGCGCCGGGACGGCCTGCCCACCCAGCCGGCCACCAAGGGCAGCACCTTCAAGGGGCCCTTCCATCTGCCCCGCTGCCTGATTATGGTGGATCAGATGATAGGCGAGATTTTGGGTGAATAAAAATAGGAAAAACGGGCGTTTTCTGTATGTTCCGCCATTTCCAGCCGCGCTTCGCCCCGCCTCCCGGCCCGCTTGGAGCAAAGGCCTCTTCCGGCCGGGAGAGCTGGAAATAATTTTACAAAGCCCTTGACAAAATAGGGTTGTTCTTGTACAATTCTTACAGATAGAACCTGTAAAAAATGTGGGTTTTTATCGAAAATTTTTGAGGAGGAAATGAAAGATGAGACTGAAAAGGATTCTTGCCCTGGCCATGGCCGCGGCCATGGCCCTGTCCATCGCCGCCTGCGGCGGCGGTGGAGATGCCAGCAGCTCCGGCGGTTCTGGGAGCCAGGCCCCCAGCGGCTCCGGCAACGGCGGCAGCGGCGCGGTGGAGGTGTCCCTGTGGGCCTTCAACATCGGCGGCTTTACCGAGGCTTCCCACTGGGATTCCCTGATTGCCGCCTTTAACGAGGCCAACCCCGACATCACCGTGAAGGTCACGCCCATCAACTATCAGGACGGCGACCAGAAGCTGACCTCCGCCATCAGCGGCGGCAGCGGCCCCGACATCATCTTTGAGGGCCCCGAGCGCATTGTGGGCAACTATGCCCGCGAGGGCCTGATGGTGGACCTGTCCGACCTGTGGGCCGCCAGCGGCAGCGACATTGCCGAGGGCATTGACGCTGTGTCCCAGCTGGACGGGACCTACTATATGTACCCCCTGAGCGCGGCCGCCCACTGCATGGCCATCAACTACGAGGCCTTTGAGGCTGCCGGCGCCCTGCAGTACATCGACGAGGAGACCCGCACCTGGACCACCGACAACTTTGTCAAGGCCATGGAGGCCGTCCGGGACGCCGCCGCCGCCGGCACCATCGACGTGACCGTGCCCGGCATCGTCTACTGCGGCGCCCAGGGCGGTGACCAGGGCACCCGCGCTCTGGTGAACAACCTGTACTCTGACTACTATGTCACCGAGGACGGCTCCTCCTACAACGCCAACAGCGCCAACAACGTCAAGGCCCTGACCCTGCTGCAGACCATGGTCAACAACGGCTCCCTGTCCGCCAACGCCAGCTTCGCCGCCTCTGAGGAGCTGCAGGCCTTTGCCAACCAGACCTGCGCGGTGACCTTCTGCTGGAACTACTCCAACTACACCCAGTACGCCGCCCAGACCCAGTTCACCCCCTTCGCCATGGCTTTCCCCTCCGACGACGGGACTCCCGAGCTGGAGATGGCTGGCCCCTACGGCTTTGGTATCTTTGACAACGGCGACCAGGCCAAGATTGACGCGGCCAAGAAGTTTGTCGACTTCATCTGCAACGACCAGACCGCCGGCACCGAGGCCGTCAAGACCACCGGCTTCTTCCCCGTCCACGGCGACTGGGGCGACATCTATGCCGGCGCGGAGGACGCCGATATCCGCGCTCCCTTCGCCCTGATGAACGACTATCTGGGCCGTTACTACAACCTGACCGGCGGCTGGACCGAGCAGCGCGCCCTGTGGTGGCCCATGCTCCAGGCGATTATGACCACCGGCGCCGATGTGCAGACTGCGGCCGACGACTTTGTGACCCAGGCCAACGCCAACATTGGCTGACCGAGGGCATCCCATCGGAACTGAACCTGACCTGAGCGAACTGTGCCCGCTCCCTGACGAGAGGGGGCGGGCACAGATTTTTTCCGCCGACGGCGGAGACGAGAAAACCTGAACCAAGAGGGGGAGATATTTATGGCGCAGAATGCCGCAGTCGCACAGACCGGCAAGCAGCCGAAAAAAGGGAGAACTCCGTCCCCAAACGCTGGCATGAGCAGAGCTCTGGTCCGCCGGGAGACCACGTCCGCCTATCTGTTTTTGCTGCCCTGCCTGGTGTTTTTCATCACGTTTGTGGTCGTCCCCATGTTTATCTGCGTGTATTACAGCCTGATGGAATACGGCCTGGGCGGCGTGAAGGGCTTTGCCGGGCTGGACAACTACATCAAGCTGTTCCGGGACCCCATTTTCCACCGGGGGTTCCTGAACACCGTGCTTATCGTGGTGGTGGCCGTGCCCACCGTCACCGCCTTTTCCCTGTGGGTGAGTTCCGCCATCTACAAGATGCACGCGGTGCCCCGCTCCTTCTTCCGCTGTGTGTTCTACCTGCCGGTGGTCACCGGCTCGGTGGCCATCACCGTGGTGTGGAAGTGGATTTTGCACCCCTATAACGGCGTGCTGAACCAGGTGATTGGCACCACCGCCTTTGACTGGCTGGGCAACCAGAAGACCGCCATCTGGTTTATCATTCTGATTTTGTTCACCACCTCCATCGGCCAGCCCATCGTGCTGTACGTGGCCGCCCTGGGCAACGTGGACAACTCCATCATCGAGGCCGCTCAGGTGGACGGCGCCACGCAGCTGCAGGTGTTCTGGAAGATTAAGTGGCCCGCCATCATGCCCACCACCCTGTATGTGCTGGTCATCACCACCATCAACTCCTTCCAGTGCTTCGCCCTGATTCAGCTGCTGACCAAGGGCGGTCCGCTGAACTCCACCATGACCATCATGTACCAGGTGTACGACACCGCGTACCGCCTCAATGATTTGGGCTACGCCTGCGCCATCGGTGTGGTCCTGGCCGTCATCATCGCCATTTTCTCCGCCCTCCAGTTTAAAGTGGCGAAGACGGATTAAGGGAGGAGTGAGCAAATGAGTGCGAATACGACGGCGTTAAAGCCGAGAAAATCAACGGACCTCAGCGGCAATTCCAGGGGCTACAAGGTGTTTGCCGTGGTTGTCCTGATTGTGCTGACCCTGTTTCTTTTGTTTCCTCTGTACTGGATTGTCACCGGCTCGTTCAAGGACGTGATTGCCATCAACGCCAAGCAGCCGGTCTGGTTCCCGGTGGAGCCGACGTTGGAGAACTATCAGAAGCTGTTTGACCGGCCCGCCTTCCGCTGGCTGTTCAACATTGTGTTTATCTCCGCGGCCGCCATGTTCCTCACCTGCGTGACCGCCTCCCTGGCGGGCTACGCCCTGGGCAAGAAGCGGTTCATCGGCCGGGGGCTGCTGTTTACCATCATCATCTGCGCCATGGCCCTGCCCAAGCAGGTGATTGTCATTCCCCTGGCCCAGGAGATGACCAAAATGCACCTGATTGATACCCTCTGGGCGGTCATCCTGCCCACCGTGGGTTGGCCCTTCGGCGTGTTTTTGATGAAGCAGTTCTCCGAGACCATCCCCAGCGAGATATTGGAGGCCGCCCGGGTGGACGGCGCCGGGGAGCTGCGCACCTTCCTGACCGTGGTGCTGCCCATGATTAAGCCGGGCATCGGCGCGCTGGCCATCTTTACCTTTGTGAACACATGGAACGATTACTTCCTGCAGCTGGTCATGCTGCAGACCGACAAGCAGTGGACCCTGCCGCTGGCCATCTCCAACCTGCAGGGGGAGATGTCCTCTGACTTTGGCCTGATTATGGCCGGCGCGGCCCTGGCCTCTATCCCCATTATCATTGTGTTCATCGCCTTCCAGAAGTATTTTACCCAGGGCATCGCCATGGGCGCGGTGAAGGGCTGATTCTCCCCCGCCGTGCAGCAGAATTGGAGTTGATTCATCATGCGCAATATGGAAAAATATCAGGGCATCATCCCCGCCTTCTACGCCTGCTATGACAAGGAGGGGGCCATCCATCCCGAGGCGGTCCGCGCCCTGACCCAGTATTTCATCGACAAGGGCGTCCGGGGCCTGTACGTGGGCGGCTCCTCCGGCGAGTGCATCTATCAGTCTGTGGCCGAGCGCGAGTGCGTGCTGGAAAACGTGATGGCCGTGGCCAAGGGCAAGCTGACCATCATCGCCCATGTGGCCTGCAACAACACCGCCGACAGCCGCCGGCTGGCCGCCCACGCCGAGAGCCTGGGCGTGGACGCCATCGCCGCCATCCCCCCCATCTACTTCCACCTGCCTGACCACGCCATCGCCAGGTACTGGAACGACATCTCCGACGCCGCCCCCAACACCGACTTTGTCATCTACAACATCCCCCAGCTGGCCGGCGTGGCCCTGTCCCTGCCCCTGCTGAAGGAGATGCTGAAAAATCCCAGAGTGGTGGCCGTCAAGAATTCCTCCATGCCCGTCCAGGACATTCAGATGTGGCGGGACGAGGGGGCCGCGGTGTTCAACGGCCCCGACGAGCAGCTGGTCTCCGGGCTGGCCATGGGGGCCATCGGCGGAATTGGCGGCACTTACGGCGCCATGCCCGAGCTGTATCTGAAGATTTACGAGCTGTTCCACGCCGGACAGATGGAGCGGGCCCGGCAGATTCAGAACGAGTGCTGCCGCATCATCTATAAGATGTGCTCCGCCAAGGGCAATATGTACGCTGTCATTAAGGCGATTCTGGTCAAGCAGGGCGGACCCGACTGCGGCTCTGTCCGGCTCCCCCTGGCCCCCCTGTTCCCCGGCGACGAGGCCGTGGTGGACGCGTGCGTGGAGATGATTCAGGCCGCCGCCGCCCAGTACTGCTGACAGACGGGAGCGGCCTATGAAGATTACCGGCGCTATGGTATTTGACCCCAAAGAGGGGTTTGTCTCCCGGGAGCTGTGCATCCGGGAGGGACTGATTGTCCAGCAGGCCGAAGGGGAGGTCCGCGCCCCCGGGTGCTACCTCATCCCCGGCCTGACCGATTTGCACTTCCACGGCTGCGTGGGGGAGGACTTCTCCGACGCCACAGCCGGAGGGCTGCAAAAGATGGCCGACTATGAGCTCAGCCGGGGCATCACCCAGATATGTCCGGCGGGCATGACCCTGGGGGAGGACACCCTGACCGCCATCTGCCGCAACGCCGCCGCCCACCGGGCCAAAGAGCCGGGCGGGGCGGAGCTGGTGGGGGTCAATTTGGAGGGGCCCTTCCTGTGCAAGGCCAAGAAGGGGGCCCAGAACGAGGCCTTCCTCCACGACCCGGACCTGGATATGCTCCACCGCCTTCAGCAGGCGGCCCAGGGGATGGTGAAACTGGTCACCCTGGCCGCCGAGCAGCCGGGCGCCCTGGAGTTTATCCAGGGGGCCAGGCAGGAGGGGGTCACCGTCAGCCTGGGCCACACCACGGCGGACTATGACACCGCCTGCGCGGCCTATAAGGCGGGGGCCAGGCAGGCCACCCATCTGTTCAACGCCATGCCCCCCTTCACCCACCGGGAGCCCGGCGTGGTGGGGGCCGCCTTCGACTATCCGGAGGTGAAGGTGGAGCTCATCTCCGACGGAGTCCACATCCACCCCTCGGTGGTCCGGGCGGTGTTCCGCCTGTTCGGGAAGGACCGGGTGATTTTGATTTCCGACTCCCTGCGGGCCACGGGGATGCCCGACGGCCGGTATCCCTTTGGGGGCCAGGAGATTGAAGTCCGGGGCAACCGGGCCACCATGGCCGGCGACCCCAATACCCTGGCCGGCTCCGTGTCTGACCTGTTGGCCTGTCTCAAGACGGCCGTGTCCTTTGGCATCCCCCTGGCCGACGCGGTGACCGCCGCGGCGGTGAATCCGGCCAAGGTGCTGGGCATTTACCACCGGCTGGGCAGCCTGGACGTGGGCAAGCAGGCCAACGTGGCCGTTTTGGATGAGCACCTGGAGCTGAAGGCGGTCCTGTTTCACGGCGATTTGGTCTCCGGTTCGCTGGACTGAAGGCCTCGCAATATTAAACCAGGGTCCGCTCCCTACTCCATTTTCATAGGGGCGGATACCGACAAAAGGAGGAAAAACCGCCGGCCGGCGGTGCGGCAGTGTGGAGACCTGCCGTAATCCCCCGGGAGCGCGCTCTCCCGGCGGGGAGGAACCTGGGCGGAGGCCCGGGAACCACGGTCTGAATGTATGTCTACCGTCACCCTGACCAACATCAAGAAGATCTATGACAACGCGGTCACCGCAGTACATAGCTTTAACTTGGACATCGCCGACAAGGAGTTTATCGTCCTGGTGGGGCCCTCCGGCTGCGGCAAGTCTACCACTCTGCGGATGGTGGCCGGCCTGGAGGAGATCTCCGAGGGCGAGCTGCGCATCGACGGCAAGCTGTGCAACGATGTGGAGCCAAAGGACCGGGACATCGCCATGGTGTTCCAGAGCTACGCCCTGTACCCCCACATGACGGTCCGGGAAAACATGGAATTCCCCCTGAAGCTGAAGAAGGTGCCCCGGGAGGAGATTAACCGGCGGGTGAAGGACGCGGCCGAGATTTTGGGCATCACCCAGTATCTGGACCGCAAGCCCAAGGCCCTGTCCGGCGGCCAGCGCCAGCGTGTGGCCATTGGGCGGGCCATCGTCCGGGAGCCCAAGGTGCTGCTCATGGACGAGCCGCTGTCCAACCTGGACGCCAAGCTGCGCAATGAGATGCGCGCTGAGATTATCAAGCTCAGACAGCGCATCAACACCACCTTTGTGTACGTCACCCACGACCAGACCGAGGCCATGACTCTGGCGGATCGCATCGTCATCATGAAGGATGGCTTCATCCAGCAGATTGGGACCCCCCAGGAGGTCTTTGACCACCCCCTGAACATCTTTGTGGCCGGCTTTATCGGCACGCCCCAGATGAACTTCTTTGACGCCAAGCTCATCAAGGACGGCGAGGGGGCCTATCATGCCGACGTGTTTGGCACCCCCGTGACCCTCACCCCCGAGACCCAGAAGGCGCTGGCCGGGACGGAGGACAAGGACGTGATTTTGGGAATCCGGCCCGAGCACATCCGCTTCACCACCGGGACGGGACACGACATCCTCACCGGTACCGTGGAGGTGTCCGAGATGATGGGCAGCGAGTACTACCTGCACGTGGACAGCAACGGCAAGGACGTGGTCCTCCGGGTGCCCACCGCCGACCTGCCCGCCGAGCTGCGGGGCGGCATCACCCATGGGACCCAGATGAACTTCACCTTCCGGCCCGATTCCGTCCACCTGTTTGACAAGGAGACGGAGAAGAACCTAATCTGAGCGTAAATTCGCCGGGGAATAAAGCGCCCCGCCAGGACATCATCCTGGCGGGGCGCTTTTATAAACGGCGCGGGAAAAAGGCGGCGTGTACCGGGGATAAAAAAGTCCGCGGCCCCCTGCCCGGGGCCGCGGACCATATGGCGCGCCGCTCACATGAGCTTGACGGTGTAGGACACAAACAGGGCGAAAATCCAGGCCAGCATCACGAAAATCAGGTAGTAGGCGGCCACGGCGCCCAGGGCCAGCGCCGCGGCCAGGGCGGCCGCGCTGGCCAGGCAGCTGACCAGCACCACGGGATAGCCGCAGTCGCGGG
>CASECK010000107.1 GCA_949286295.1 uncultured bacterium
GGCCTGCTCTTCGCCGGGGCCGTGCTGGCCCTGGTGGGTTACGGCTTCACCAAGGACGCCCTGTGGATGGCGGCGGCCCTCACCCTGTGCGCCGTGGTGCTCCTGATGTTCGTCATCCTGCTGGCCGCCAACCGCCATTACGAGAAAAAATACTGACCGCTCCCCCGCCCCGTCCCCGGAAATACGGCTGGAAATCCTACCGGCGGTGTGCTATACTGGGGATAAGGATTCCCATGAAACCTGCATAGGAGGCTGTGAACCATGTCATACCGCGACACCTATGAAGCCTGGCTGGCCAGCCCGGCCCTGTCCGCCGCCGAGAAGGCGGAGCTGGAGGCCATCCGCAGCGACGATAAGGAGATTGAGTCCCGCTTTTTTGACCAGCTGTCCTTCGGCACCGCCGGACTCCGGGGCACCATGGGGGTGGGCCTGTACCGGATGAACGTCCACGTCATCCGCCACGCCACCCAGGCCTTCGCCCAGGTCATCCTGGAGGAGGGGGCCGAGGCCGCCGCCCGGGGGGTGGCCGTGTGCTACGACTGCCGGAACAACTCGGAGGTCTTCGCCCGGGAGGCCGCCCGGGTCATGGCGGGCAACGGCATCCCCGTGCGCCTGTTCGAGTCCCTGCGCCCCACCCCCGAGCTGTCCTTCGCCATCCGGGAATACGGCTGCATCGCCGGCATCAACATCACCGCCAGCCACAACCCCAAGGAGTACAACGGCTATAAGGTCTACTGGGAGGACGGGGCCCAGCTGCCCCCCCGCCACGCCGACCAGGTGGCCAAAAAGATGAAGCAGCTGGACGTGTTCGCCTGCGTCAAGACCATGGACTATGACCAGGCCGTCTCCCAGGGCCTCATCACCCTCCTGGGGGCGGAGACTGACGAGAAGTTCCTGGCCAACGTCATGGAGCAGGTCAACGACCGCGCGGCGGTGGAGAAGGTGGCCGATTCCTTCCAGATGGTCTACACCCCCTTCCACGGCACCGGCTACCGGCTCATCCCCGAGGCCCTGCGCCGCCTGGGGATGAAGCACGTCATCTGCGTGCCTGAGCAGATGGTGCTGGACGGCAATTTCCCCACGGTGGCCTCCCCCAACCCGGAGAACCCCGAGGGCTTCGCCCTGGCGGTGGAGCTGGCCCGGAAACACGGCGCCAATTTCATCCTGGGCTCCGACCCGGACGCCGACCGGGTGGGCATCATGGTCCACACCGGCGGCGGCCAGTTCCAGGTGCTCACCGGAAACCAGACCGGCGTGCTGCTGCTGGACTATCTGATTGGCGCCATGAAGCGGACCGGACGCCTGCCGGAAAAGCCCGTGGCCCTCAAGACCATCGTCACCACCGAGATGGCCCGGAAGGTGGCCCAGGTCAACGGCCTTGCCTGCTACGACACCTTCACCGGCTTTAAGTTCCTGGCCGAGAAGAAGGACGCCTTAGAGAGCAGCGGCCAGGGCAGCGTCATCCTGTCCTATGAGGAGAGCTATGGCTATATGCTGGGCTCCTTCGTCCGGGACAAGGACGCGGTCACCGCCTCGGTGGCCCTGACGGAGATGGCCGCCTGGTACGCCGGACAGGGCATGACCCTGTACGACGCCCTGCTGGCCCTGTACGAGAAATACGGCTATTACAGCGAGCGGACCCTGAACCTGGTGATGCCCGGCCTGGACGGGCTGCGGAAGATGGCCGCTCTGATGTCCTCCCTGCGGGAGACCCCCCCCACGGAGATTGCCGGGACGGCGGTGCGCCAGCGGAAGGACTATCAGGACGGCAGCGTGGTCAACGTGGCCGGCGGGTCCAGGGAGCGCATGGAACTGTCCGGCTCCAACGTGCTGCGCTATGAGATGGCCGACGGCACCAGCCTCATCGTCCGCCCCTCGGGCACCGAGCCGAAGGTGAAGGTGTACATCCTGGCCAACGGGGCCTCTCAGGCCGAGGCCAGTCAAAAGGTGGAGCAATATTCCGCCTGGGCCCAGACGCTGAAGGACTGACCGCCCGCCCGGGCGGGCGGCGCTTTGCAGTCAAAAAAGGACACGCCCGCTGCCGGGCGTGTCCTTCGTCTTTTCTTCCCGCCTCAGCCCTCCGCCAGGGTCTGGGAGGCAATCTCAATAAACCGCTCTCCAAAGTGGGACAGATAGCGGTCCTTCCGGTATCCGGCCACCAGGCGGCTGGTGGTGGACGGGTCGGTGAGGGGGAACAGGTCCACCCCCACCGACCCGGCGGCGGCGGGGGGCATGGCCCGGAGAAACAGCTCCGGACAGATGGTGATTCCCACCCCCGCCTGGGCCATGGCCAGGGTGGTGACGGTGTTCTCCGTCTCCAGGATGAGGTTTGGCTTGAAGTAATAGCGGCTGAAGTACTGGTCCACCACGTTCCGGGTGCGGTTGCCCCGTTTGATAAGGATGAAGGGCAGGCT
>CASECK010000108.1 GCA_949286295.1 uncultured bacterium
TGGTGGAAAGCGAGCAGTTAGCCGCCGCGCTTTTGCGCCTGCCGGAAACGCGGCGGGAAGTGCTGCTTTTGCGGTACTATCTCGGTTACAGCGATGAAGAAATCGGAAGGCTGTTTGGAGTTTGCAGAAGTACAATCTTCCACAGACGGAAAATCGCCTTGTGCTTACTGCGAAAAGAAATGGAGGCGTTAGAGAATGAAGAATAGGAAGTACCATTTTCTGCCCTATGAAACGATTGTAGAGGCAGCCGCCGGGGAGCCGGAGGCGGTGAACGCCGTCATTCAAACCTACACCGGCTACATCAAATATCTGTCCTACTTTCAAGGGCGTATCAACGACGATATTCAAGATTATCTCACAGTGCAGTTAATGGAAGCCCTGCCCAAGTTCCGCTTTGACAGATAACAAATAGCAAAGGCAGAAAAAGCCGTCAAGGATAACCTTCGCGCCTGAAGTCCTTGACGGCTTTTCCCATCTTTACTGCCGGGTAGACCAGAGGGCGCAAACGGATAGACCGCTTGCGCCCTCAAACATGGTCTTTGTTTTCACTGCCAGCGTGGAGATTGAGACGGGCAAAAGCCTTGATGGATGGGGCTTGCATTTGCCTCTCTGCTTTCCCCTCACAGGCCGGCGGCCGGGCTGGGCAGGCGCGCGCCCCCCAGCAGCGTGGTGATGGCGCTGGCGCTTTTCATAATCTCGCCGGCGGCGGCCTGTATCCGCTCCCCGTCCAGCCGGGCGGCGGGAGCCGAGGCGCTGATGGCCCCCACCGGCGCTCCGCTGTAGTCAAACACAGGGGCCGCGATGCACACCACCCCCTGCTCGTGTTCCTCGTTGTCCACCGCGTAGCCCAGCTCTCGAATCCGCTTCAGCTCGTCCAACAGCTGCTCATACCGGGTAATGGTGTTGGGGGTAAAGGCGGTGACCACCGTGCGCCCCCAGATACCCCGCACCTCCTCCCGGGACAGATAGGCCAGGATGCTCTTGCCCACGGCGGTGCAGTACATGGGGCTGTGCAGCCCCACGAAGGAGGCCATGCGCACGATGGTGTTGCTGGTGTCCTCCTTATAGAGATAGACCACCTCGTCCGCGTACCGGGCCACCAGATGGATGGTCTCCCCGGTAAAGTCGGCCAGATGCTCCAGATAGGGCCTTGCGATGGACACCAGGTTGACCCCGCCCACCGCCCGGCTGCCCACCTCGAACAGGCGCATGGTCAGCCGGTAGCGGCCCATCAGCGGCTCTTTTTGGACATAGCCCCGGGCAATCAGCGCGGACAGCAGCCGGTGGGTGGTGCTGATGTGCAGCCCCACCGTGTTGCTCAGGTCGGTCAGCGACATCCCGTGGGAGGTGGCGCCCAGCGCCTCGATAATATCAATCACCCGGTCGATGGACTGGACCGGGGAAGCTTGCGCGGCCATACTCCGTCCTCCTCCTCATACAGCGGTCGGTTTCTCAAAAATTCTGTAAGTGTGTATAGATACAATAGCATATTTTTGTGGAAAAAGTCAATGAAAAATCCCGCCCTACCGGTTGACATTTTGGGGAAAATTTTATACCATGGTATTGCTTATCGTAATACGGTATCAATTATCGTATTATGAAATATCAAGAGGAGGCCAATCCCCTCCATTTCAGAAAAAAGGAGCGCTGCGACCATGGCAGACCGAGTGATCACCTTTGGCGAAATCATGCTGCGGCTAAACCCGGAGGGGTATCTGCGCTTTGTGCAGGCCGGCCGGTTTGAGGCCACCTACGGCGGGGGCGAGGCCAATGTGGCCGTCTCCCTGGCCAACTACGGGCTGGACGCGGCCTTTGTGTCCAAGGTGCCCGCCCACGAGATTGGCCAGTGCGCCATCAACGAGCTGCGCCGCTACGGAGTGGACACCGGCGGAATCGTCCGGGGGGGCGAGCGGCTGGGCATCTACTTCTGCGAAAAGGGGGCCTCCCAGCGCCCCTCCAAGGTCATCTACGACCGGGCCGGCTCCTCCATGGCCCTTGCCGCGCCCGAGGATTTCCACTGGGACGCCATCTTCGAGGGGGCCAGGTGGTTCCACTTTACCGGCATCACCCCGGCCCTGGGGGGCGCGCTGCCTGAAATCTGCCTGGCCGCCTGCAAGGCCGCCCGGGCCAAGGGGGTGACCGTCTCCTGCGACCTGAACTTCCGCAAGAAGCTGTGGACCTCCCAGCGGGCCGGTCAGGTCATGGGGCAGCTGCTGCCCTATGTGGACGTGTGCATCGCCAACGAGGAGGATGCCAAGGACGTGTTCGGCATCGAGGCGGAGAACAGCGACATCAACGCCGGCAAGCTGGACCGGCAGGGCTATGTCAGCGTGGCCCGGCAGTTGGCCGGCCGGTTTGGCTGCGGCAAGGTGGCCATCACCCTGCGGGGTTCTCTGTCGGCCAGCGTCAACGACTGGGCCGGGATGCTCTACTCGAAAGATGGGGACAGCGCCTGCTTCTCCACCACCTACCGGGTGCAGATTGTGGACCGGGTGGGGGGCGGCGATTCCTTTGGCGGCGGCCTGATTTACGCCCTGATCAGCGGCTATGACAGCCAGAAGGCCATCGACTTCGCCGTGGCCGCCTCCTGCCTGAAGCACACCGTGGAGCACGACTTCAACCATATGTCCCTGTCCGAGGTGGCCGCCCTGGCCGCCGGCAACGCCTCCGGACGGGTCCAGCGGTAAGGCCCCCGCACCCCGCCGACGGCGGGGCGCGTGCCCATATCTTTCCTTTCTTCCCATGGGGCGCCGCCCGGAACCGGGCGGCGCCCCGCCCTACCTGCGCCTGTCCCATAATCTTACAAAGGAGTGAAGTCCCGTGAACCCCATCCTGCATCAGTTTGACCTGCTGGGCGTCATCCCCGTGGTGGTGCTGGACGACGCGAAGGACGCCGTCCCTCTGGCCCTGGCCATGAAGGAGGGCGGCCTGCCCTGCTACGAGGTCACCCTGCGCACCGCCGCCGCCCTGGATTCCATTTCCGCCATCGCCGCCCTGGGCGACGGGGAGATGCTGCTGGGGGCCGGCTCGGTCCTCACCCTGGACCACTGCAAGGACGCCCTGGCCGCCGGCGCCCGCTTCATCGTCTCCCCCGGCCTCAACACCAGGGTGGTGGAGTACTGCCTGGAGCGGGACATCCCCGTCCTGCCCGGCTGTGCCACCCCCACGGAAATCATGGCGGCCATGGAATTGGGGCTGGACACCGTGAAATTCTTCCCCGCCAACGTGTACGGCGGCTTAGGGGCCATGAAGGCCCTGTCCGGTCCCTTCCCGGGGCTGAAATTCGTCCCCACCGGGGGCGTTAGCGCCGGCAACCTGGCCGAATATCTGGCCGCCCCCTTCGTCCGGGCCGTGGGCGGCAGCTGGCTGTGCACGAAGGCGGATGTGAAGGCGGGCAGCTTTGACAAAATCACCACCCTGTGCCGGCAGGCCCGCCAGCTCGCCCTTGGATTCGAGGTGGCCCATACCGGCATCAACCCCGCCGGCGGGCAGGCCGCCGGGGATATCTGCCAGGCCCTGAGCCAGACCTTCGGCCTGCCCGTCCGGGAGGGCGGCAGCTCCTGCTTTGCCTCCCCGGCCATCGAGGTCATGCGCAACGCCGGCCGGGGGACCTGCGGCCACGTGGCCGTGGCCACCAACAGCGTGGAGCGCGCCGTGGCCGAGCTGGAGCGCCGGGGAGTCCCCGTGGATATGAGCAGCGCCAAATACAAGGACGGGCGGCTGATTGCCGTCTACCTCCGGGACGAGATTGGCGGCTTTGCCTTCCACCTGCTCCAGAAATAAGCCCATCCATCATGATACAGCCGGCCGCCCCTCTGGGGTGGCCGGCTGTATCATGGTCCGGCAAGAGGCGTCCGCGGACGGAAACCTCTTGCCGGAAGGGTCTTTTTACACACCGGCGGCGGGAGCCACGTAGAAGTTCTCCCCCGCCCGGCCTATGCGGACGCCAAACACCCGCTCCAGGGCGCCGCTGGATAGCAGCTGCTCCGGCGGGCCGCACTGCACCGCCCTTCCCCCGTCCATCAGCACAATCTGTCCGCTGTACCGCAGGGCGTGGGCCAGGTCGTGCAGCACCATCACCACCGTCTTTCCCCGCCCCTTCAGCCCGGCAATCAGCTCCAGCAGCTCAAACTGCCTGCCCGGGTCCAGATAGGTGGACGGCTCGTCCAGCAGGATAAGCCGGGTGTCCTGGGCCAGGGCCATGGCCAGATACACCCGCTGCCGCTGGCCGCCGGACAGCTCCCGCAGGTCCCGGCGGGCCCACTGGGCCACCCCCACCGCCTCCATGGCCCCCTCCACCGCCCGCCTGTCCTCTGGCCGCAGCCGGCGGGAGAAGCCCAGATAGGGGAAGCGCCCATGGCACACCAGGGCCTCTACGGTGATGGCGGGCACATCGCGCACCTGGGGCATAAAGGCGGCCGCCTGGGCCAGCTCTTTGCGGCTATAGTCCGGCAGGGGCCTTCCCTCCAGCAGGATTTGCCCGCTCCACAACGGCAGCTGCCCCGCCGCCGCCCGGAGCAGCGTGGTCTTGCCGCAGCCGTTGGGGCCCACCAGGGTGGTCACCTCCCCGGCGGGGGCGGTGAAACTCACCTGGCGGAGCACCTGCTCCCGGCCGTACCCGGCGGCGGCCTGCCGAATTTCAAGCATGGACCCGCCCCCGCTTCCCCCGCAGCAGCAGATACAGGAAAAAGGGTCCGCCCAGCAGGGACATAAGGATGCCCACCGGCACCTCAAAGGGGGCGAACAGCACCCGGGCCAGCACATCGCACGCCAGCACGAAGGCCCCGCCCAGCAGGGCCGCGGCCGGGAACAGCCAGCGGTTGTCCTCCCCCATCAGCCGCCGGGCGGCGTGGGGGACCAGCAGGCCCACAAACCCCAGCAGGCCGCAGAAACTGACCGCGCCCCCCGCCAGCAGCGCGGCGGCCAAACTGGCCAGAAACCGCACCCGGACCACGTGCAGGCCCAGTCCGGCGGCGCTCTCCTCCCCCAGCTGGAGCACATTCAAATCCACCGCCAGCAGCAGGGCCAGCGCCCCGCCCAGCAGCAGATAGCCCCCCGCGCCACACACCGCCCCCATAGTCACCCCGGAGAACCCTCCCAGCAGAAAGCCGGAGGCCCCCACCACCGTCTCCGGGGACAGGAGGGTGATGGCGTTGGTGCCGGCGGTGAGCATACTGCTCACCGCCAGGCCCGCCAGAATCAGCGACGTGCGGGACAGCCCCGCCCGGGCGGCCAGCAGGTAAATGAACAGGGCGGTGAGCAGCGCCCCCAGAAAGGAGGCCAGCGCCGCCGTCCCAGACGCACCGGGGAAGAGCAGCGCGGCCAGCATGGCGGAAAAGCCAGCGCCGGCGTTGACCCCGATAACGTTTGGGCTGGCCATGGCGTTGTTCAGCACCGCCTGAATCAGCGCCCCGGCCAGGGCCAGGGCCGCCCCGGCCAGCAGGGCGGCCGCCGTCCGGGGCAGGCGCACATGGACCAGTATCCGCCAGACCGTGTCCTCCCGGTCTCCGGCGGCCAGGGCGGCCAGCAGCCGGGCCAGGGAGTAGTCCTGGCTGCCCCACCGCAGGCTCAGCAGCGCCGCGGCGCACAGCGCAACCGTCAAAAGCAGCAGCACCGCCCCCCGCCGCTCATGGCAGGGGCGCGTCAGGATAGAGAATTTCGGCAAGACAGGCATAGCTCTCCCCCCAGCGGGCATTGGGCTTATAGTGAAACAGCTGCCTGGGCAGCAGCACATACCGCCCGTTCCGGACGGCGCTCAGCCCCGCCCAGGCGGGGTTGTCCTCAAAGGCGGAGCGCATATAGGCCAGGGCGGCCTCGTCGCTGGACCCCATGGTGGTCAACAGGATAAAGTCCGGGTCGGCGGCCAGAATCTCCTCCATGCTCAGCTCCTCCAGCAGGCTCTCGTGCCGGGAGACCAGGTTGTCAGCCCCCAGGTCCCGGAGGATGACCCCCGCCAGGTTGTCCTCCCCCTTGGCCTTCGCCCCGGTGGAGAAGGCCCGGATGAGCAGAACGGTGGGCGCGTCCCGCCCCTCCACCGCCTCCAGCACCTGCTGAATCTCCGCCTGGACGGCCAGGCCGTGCTTCTCGTACAGGTCCATCCGGCCGGTCATGGCGCAAAACTGCTCCAGCATGGCCAGATACTCCTCAAACATATCCGCCCGGTAGTAGGCGTGGGGGATATCCGCCTGGACCAGCGCGCCGTGCAGGTCCGCCTGCCCGGCGATGTCGGCGGCCAAAATCACAAAGTCGGGCCGGGCGGCGATAATCTCCTCCAAATTGGGCTCCTTCACCGTGCCCACCACGGCGGCGCCCTCTAAGTCCAGATTCCGCTCCTCCACCGCGTCGCTGGTGGCCCCCACCAGCGTCCCGCCCGCCAGCTGCCAGGTCTCGGCAAAGCTGCCGTACAGGGACACCACCCGCTCCCAGCTGCGGATGGAGGCCTCATAGCCCAGCGCGTCGGTGAAGGTGAGGCCGGCCTCCTCCCCGCGCTCCGCCGGGGCGGCGGGGGCGGCGCAGCCGGCCAGAAGGGTCGCCGCCAGCACTGGGGCAAGCAGCCGCTTCCAAAGTCTCATTTCTTTGCTCCTTTTCAAAATTGTTCCACAAAAGAGTGTACCGAAACCGGGGGATTTGTCAAGTACGGCTTGCGGGCGGGCCGGCGGATATGGTAGAATAAAATATTGGGGACTGTCCGCCCGCCCCTGCGCGGACGGCCCACAGACAAGGAGGAACTCATCATGCGCCACATCGACCCCCAGAGCTGGAAGCAGGACCTGCCCGAATTCCAGGAAAAAACCGCCGCTTTTTACGCCGGGCAGCTGGACAAGGCCGCCTACAAGGGCTTTTCCGGCCTGTACGGCAGCTACGCCCAGAAGGGCGGACAGGCCAGTATGCTGCGCCTGCGGATGACCGCCGGACAGGTGACCCGGGAGAAGCTGGCCTTCACCGCCTGGGCCATCCGGACCTACCGCGTGCCCCGGGTCCACTTCACCACCTGTCAGACCATCCAGCTGCACGACCTGCAGCCCGACGCCCTGTGCGCCATCATGTCCCAGGCCCTGGACGCGGGCATCGTCACCATGGGCGGCGGGGGCGACTTCCCCCGGAACGTGATGTGCTCCCCCCTGTCCGGCGTGGAGCAGGGCGAGTATTTCGATGTGCTGCCCTGGGCCCAGGCCGCCGGGGAGTACCTGATGCACTTCATCAAGGCCGAGAAGCTGCCCCGGAAGCTGAAGGTCGGCTTTTCCAACTCCCCGGCCAACGTGACCCACGCCACCTACCGGGACCTGGGCTTTGCCGCCCGCGGTGACGGGACCTTCGACGTAGACAGCGCTGGAGGGCGGGGCAACAACCCCGGTCTGGGCGTAAAGGTGGCCGAGGGGGTGGAGCCGGGCAGGATTTTATACTACATCAAGGCCATGTGGCTCACCTTCCGCGCCCACGGCAACTATGAACACCGGGGCCGGGCCCGCACCCGCTATATGCAGCAGGCCTGCGGCGGCCCCGAGGGCTATGCCCGGGCGTTCCAGGAGAAGTTGGAGCAGGTACTCGCCTCCGGCGAGGACCTGACGCTATCGCCGCCCGCCGCCCCCGCGGCCAAGGCCGGCGACGGCACCGTGGCCTCCGGCCCCCGGGTCATCCCCCAGAAGCAGGAGGGGCTGTACGCCGTGGCCTGGCACCCCATCGGCGGCCAGCCGGAGCCGGAGGTCCTGTGCGCCCTCAGCGACGCGCTGGAGGGCATCCCCGGCGCGGAGCTGCGCCTGAGCCCCGACGGGGGGGCCTATATCGTCAACCTCACCGGCGCCGAGGCCCGGCGGGTGCTGGAGCTCACCGCCGGCGGGGCGGAGAGCCTGTTTGAGACCTCGGTCAGCTGCATCGGCGGCCAGACCTGCCAGGTGGGGCTCCGGGACTCCCAGGGGCTGCTGCGCGCCTGCGTGGAGGCGGTGCGCGCCGCCGGCCTGCCCGGCGGAAGCCTGCCCCAGATTCACATCTCCGGCTGCCCCTCCTCCTGCGGCACCCACCAGACCGGCGTCATGGGCTTCCGGGGCGCCTCCAAGCTGGTGGGCGGAGCGCCCCAGAGCGCCTTTGCCTTCTTCCTGGGCGGCAGCGAGCGCCAGGGGGAGGAGGCCATGGGCCGGGAGCTGGGCGTTATGCTGGAGGAGCGCATCCCCGCCTTCTTGGTGGAGCTTGGCCGCCAGGTGGCCGCCAGCGGCCTGGACTTTGCCGCCTGGCGGCGGGCCGACCCGGAGGGAGTGGAGCGGGTGGCCGCCCCCTACCTGGCCTGAGCGTCCCCCTCCCCCGTTCTCATCGCCTCACCGCCGTTCCGGGCGGGCCGTCCTGTGGACGGCCCGCCCGGTTTTTCTTTTCTCCCTTGGACTTTTCTCATTTGAGAGGAGGGCGCTTTCGTCTCGTCATAATGCGACAGAACACGACGCTCTTTCCGCGGTAAAATAGGGCGGACCCCACTGTTGCACGCCTGCAATCAATGTTAAAATCACTTTAAATACAGTCACTTTTTACATCGGCGCGGAGGCGCGGCTTTCCACTGGGAGGGAATCGGTCTTGGCAAAACAACGACGAAGGCTCGGCGGCCTGGCGGGCCTGAACACCGGACAAATCGGCGACTGCTACACCCGCATGGTCCTGCGCTCCGGCCAGGAAGTCTGGGCGGGCGGGCTGTGCGGAGAGAACCGGGGCAGCCTGTCCCGCTGCTATTTCCAGGGCCGCATCATCGGCCGGGGCCGGAAAGCCGGCCTGGCCGCCGGGCAGGGCGGTCAGGCCGGGTCCTGTTTCTGGGTGCGCGCCGGCGAAGAGGGCGGGGACTTCACCGACCCCCAGTACGCCCGGGAGGAGGCAGAGGCCTTCGCCCCCGGCTCTATAGAGCTGTCCGGCTTTGACACCGCCTCCGTCTGGCACCCCGGAGAGGCGGGCCAGGCCCCAGAGCTGTACGACCTCCCCCCAGAGGAGCCGGAGTGGGCGGACGGGCAGGTGGTGGAGATTGGGGACCGCCAGGAGCTGCTCGCCCTGGCTCAGCGGGTCAACCGGGGCGAGGCGGACGGCCGCACCCTCTACCGCCTGACAGCGGACATCGACCTGGGCGGCCGGAGCTGGACCCCCATCGGCCTGGACCCGGCCACCCCCTTCCAGGGCTGCTTTGACGGGGGCGGACACCTGATTTGCAACTTCGTACTCTCCGCCCGGAAGCACCCCAACGCCGGCCTGTTTGGCTGTGTGGGCAGCCAGGGGATGGTGCACAGCCTGCGCCTGGAGTGCGCGGTCATAGGCGCCGGGGCCGCCGCCGGCCCCCTGTGCGCCCTCAACCACGGCCAGATTGTCAACTGCGTCTGCCAGGCCCGGCTGGAGCCGTCCCGGTATACCGGCGGTCTGGTGGGCCAGAACAGCGGCGTGCTCCGGCGCTGCTGTTCCTTTGGAACAATCACCCCGGCCGCCCCCATCCCCTGGCCGCTGAGCGCGCTGCTGCTGTTGCTGCTGTGCCTGCCCGCGCCGCTGTTTTTCGCCTTCCACGCCCAGACCCAGGCCCAGGAGGTGTTCGCCCCGGTGATTTTGGACCCCAACGCCCTCCCCATCCAGCCGGACGGGCAGCCGCCCGCGCCGCCGCCCCAGCCAGAGCAGGAGGACACCGGCGCCAGCTTCGCCGTCAACGCCCAGATGCGCGTCAGCGCGGAAAACTACGCCGGCGCCGCCGGGCTGCGCTGTCCCGCCTGGAGCACCCGGGGCTTTGTGGCCACCGTGCGGGTGAGCGGGCAGGAGCTGGCCCGGGCGGGCTATCAGACCGGGGCGGAGTACGTCACCTTGTACCAGTCGGGCCTGATTCAGCCGGGCTACGGGGTGGACGTCATCACCCTGGGCCCGCTGCCCGGCGGCAGCGGCCTGCCCCCGGGGGAGTATGAGCTGTCCGTGCTGCTGGAGTTTTACGACGTGCAGACCAATGAGAAATCCTCGGTGAACACCGTGGTCCCCATGGAGGTCACCGTGACCTCATAAATCCATCCGGGAGAGGAGGGAGTGCAGATGAACCGGAGATACCGGCCCCGCCGGCTGCTGCCCCGGTCCCGCCGCTGCTGGCGCCGGGGGGCGGCCTTTGCCCTGTGCGCCTGCCTGCTGCTCTCCCTGATTCCCGTCCCCGCCCTGGCGGTAAACCGGTACGGGGTGTCCTTTACCGACTATGACGGCGCCCCCATCCCCGTGTCCGGGACCCAGTCGGTCCCCGAGGGGGCCCGGCTGTACACCGCTTCGGAGCTGGAACAGGCCGGGGCCTCTGTCCCGCCTGGCGCGGGCTGCTCCTGGTACCTCTACTACCCCGGCGCGCCGGAGGAGGCCCCCTTCGGCCCCCTGCCCATCCCCGACCCGGTCCGGGAGGGGTACACCTTCCGGGACTGGGCGGCCCAGGGGGGCGGTGGGGACGGCATCCACACCGTGGCGGGGGACACCGTCTTTACCGCCCGCTACCATAGCGACAGCCAGTACGTGCTCAGTCTCTACTACCAGTTTGCCAACCAGGACAGCACGGTGGCCGCTGAGACCACCACCATCCCCTTCTCCTGGCAGGAGGACTTCTCCATCCCCCTGCCCGACTCCCCGGCGCTGGCCGGACTGTCCCCCGCCATCCTGGCGGGAGAGGGGGCCACGGAGCAGGCCCAGCAGGCCGCCGCCGCCCTGTCCGCCCTGCTCCAGGGCGGCGCCTTCTCCGGCGGGATGGACGACGGCTTTTTGTCCCTGTGCCGCGCGGCCGGCTTTGTGGCCTGGGACGAGGGGGCCGGGGACTATCTTCAGGACGAGGACGGAAACGTCCACATCTCCATCCCGGTCACCTACTCGGTGACCGGCACGGTGTCCTTCCAGGTGGCCTATCTCCTCCAGGACCCGGAGGGGGAGGGCTACACCTGGGAGGGGACCGCCACCGGGTCCGTCCAGGGCACCACCCGGGTCAGCCTGGATGCGCTGGGGCTGACCCGCCGCTACCCGGGCTTTGCCCTGACGGCGGCCTCGGCGGAGGACGCGGACAGCTGCACCGTCAACGCCGACGGCTCCAGCACCATCCAGCTGTACTACGACCGAAACGTCCGCTATATCTATTATGAGATGAACGGCGGCAATGTCAAGGACCCGGTGCCCCTGCGCTATGGGGCGGATATCCCCGCCTGGGCCGCCGACGGCAGCGGCGCCACCCGCACCGGCTACCGCTTTGCCGGATACCAGTGGCTGGACGGCCAGGGCCAGCCCCTGGCGGAACCCCCCGCCCAGATGCCCGACCAGGACCTGTGGCTGTCCGCCAGGTGGCAGGCGGCGGACACCACCGTCACCCTGGCCTACTGGCTGGAGAACGCCAACGACGGCGGCTATACCCTGGCCGGCCAGCTGACCATCCCGGCCGTCACCGGCCAGAGCGTGGGCTATGACTGGGGCAGCGGCGGCGTGGATGTGCCCGTCAACGCCTACACCGCCGCCTCCTATATGGCCCAGGCCGGCATCCCGGATGGGGACTACTTCTCCTTCTCCACCAGCGACAGCAACAACTCCGGCGCGGAAGGGTTCGTCCTCAAGACCGCGGACGCCGGCGGCGGCACCGTCGTCAACCTGGGCTTCACCCGCAACCGGTACACCCTGATGTTCCACTTAGGGCGGGTGGAGGGGGGACTCATCCGGCAGTACCAGGTCTCCACCGGCGGCAACAGCGCCCCGGGGGCCGGCCTGGACGACTGGCAGAGCGGCTACTCCGGCTGGGAGCGGGTGTATAACGACGCCACCTTGGAGATGGGAGGAGGCTTCTCCATCGACAACGACAGCTGCTACACCATCACCGCCAAATACGGGGCCTATATCTCCCACCTGTGGCCCGCCCCCTCGGACGAGCGGATTGGCTCCAACCGCTCCTACTGGAACCCGCTGGGCCGCAGCTACACCCTGGTCACCTGGGGCACCCACTCCGCCAGCGGCTACTACCAGACCCACGACAACAAAAACATCATGGGGGTCTACGCCACCATGTCCGCCGAGCTCATCATCGACCCCGCCCGGCCAGAGCAGGCCCACCATCTGACCGGCTACTGGCAGGAATCCGCCCCGGAGCTGACCCACCACTATATGTTCGAGGCCGTGCCCGGCGCGCCGGCGGAGGAGACCGTGGCCTTTGGGGACTATGCCGGCCACGCCGCCGACATGGCCGTCCAGGGCAGGCAGGAGGTGACCCCCGCCCAGGACGGGAACCTGCGGTTTTACGAGTACGAGACCGCCGCCGTACGCACCACCAACACCCCCCAGAATCAGAACGCCCCCTCCTTCTCCAACGTCATCTACCAGTACGGCTGCCACAGCGGCAGCGACGTCTATTTCTTTTACACCTACACCGACTACACCCTGACCTATCAGGAGAACAACCCCGACCTGTCCAGCGGCGCCGCCGCCGGGACCAGGACGGTGTCCTTCCACTATGTGGACGGCCTGCCCCTGGCCCAGCTGCTACAGGCCGGGGGGGTGGACTATGACTACGCCCCCTGGCCCCCCTACATCTCCTCCTACGGCAACGCCTACACCTTCAGCGGCTGGTATCAGGACGCGGACTGCACCTTCCCAGTGGACTGGGACACCCTGGCCGCGGACTCCAACCTCAACGTCTACGCCGGCTGGACCGCCCCCACCTTTACCATCACCCTCCGGGTGCCCGGCGGCACGCTGCCCCCCGAGACGGTGGCCGAGCTTGCAGAAACCTACAGCCTCTCCTCCGCCCAGGGCACGGTGGACGGCCAGCCGGCCGTCATCTACACCGTCTCCGGCGTCCCCGGCGGCACCCGCTCGGACGCTGTGGTGGAGCAGTTCCGCGGAGCGGTGAGCGATTACAGCCTGGCCTTTGACTACTGGGGCTACCTGGTGGACGGCCAGGAGCAGCGCTACCTGTTCGACAGCTCCCAGCGCATCGTCTCCGACCTGGAACTCACCGCCCGCTGGAAGACGGAGTACACCGGCCAGTACACCGTGCGCTACCTCACCGATGTCAGGCCGGACGGCTGGGACAGCGCCCTGGGCAGCGTGGACATCGGGGGCGTCCCCCACTACCGCCTGCTGCCCGACGAGACGGTCACCGGCGTGGCCGTCGGCTCCTCGGTGACGGTGACCGCCCAGGCGGTGGACCACTACCTGTCCCGCAGCGGCCAGCTCACCGGCCCGGTGGCCGCCCCTGTCCAGGGGCAGAGCGCCACGGTGTTCCACTTCCTCTATGACCGAATCTCCGCGGAGAACGTCACCTACTTCGTCCACTACGTCCGGGACGTGGGGGTGGACTACGCCCGGGGCGAGCCGCCCGGCGGCGCCATCCGCCTGGCCCCGGACAAGGAGGCGTCCGTCCCCTCGGCCTCCCTGTCCCTGAGCACCTGCGTGTCAGAGCAGGCCCCGGTGATTCCCGGCTACAGCCCCCGGGACAGCTGGAGCGCCACCTTCCCCCTGTCCGGGAACGAGGCGGAGAACCATCTGTATTTCTACTACGTCTCCAACTCCTACCAGTTCCCCTTCCGGGTCATCTACCACTTTGAGAGCCGGGAGGGCTATCTCCCCTCGGACACCCTGACCCTCTCCGGGCAGGAGGCCCTGGGGAAGGTGCTGTACGCCCGGGACCTGGCCGTCCGCTACCGGGATTACTTCACCAGCCCGGACCTGGCCCCGCTGCTTGATGAGCTGGACGCGCGGATGGTGGGGCACACGCCCGACTGGGATATCAGCGGCAGCTCCCTGATGATTCGCAACCCGGACACCGCCGGGGGCGGCGGCACGGTCAACGACCTGCATCTCTATTTCAAGCGGGGCAGCTACCAGCTATCCTACGACTTAAATCCGCCCCAGGGGGCCGCCTGGCCGCCCCAGTGGCCGCAGGCGGACAGCTTCCTCACCCCCGGGGCGGACGGACAGACCTATACCCAGACCGTCCTCTACCCCGACCCCGCCGGCCTGCCCTCCTCCGGCCCCCAGTCGGTGACCCACGGCTTTCTGTCCTGGAACACCGCCCCTGACGGGACCGGGGCGGACTACCCCCTATCCCAGCTATCCGGTGCCCCCTGGTATCAGGAGGGGGGCGTGTATGAGGACGTCCGGCTGTACGCCCAGTGGGAGGAGAAGCTCACCGTCTCCTTCCTGCTCCGGGGCGGGCGCTGGACGGACGGGGACTCCGGCCCCTTTTATCCCCAGGGCAATGGACAATATCTGACCTATGCCGCCCGGGGGGAGCGGGCCAGCCAGCCCTCCGACCCGGTCTTTGACGGGGGCGGAGCGGCTTACTCCTTCCTGGGCTGGAGCCAGACCGACCCGGCGCAGTTCACCGGTGAAAACGGCCGGGTGGACATTGTGGCCTTCCAGAGCCGCTATCAGTTCGACTTCACCCTGCCCCTCACCCAGTCCACCGTCCTCTACGCGGTGTGGGACCCGGACGTGACCACCTTTGCCGTGCACAAGACCGACGCGGGCGCGCAGCCCCAGCCCCTGGCCGGGGCCCAGTTCACCCTGGAGCGCCTCCAGGCCAGCGTGACGGCCGCGCCGGAGGGGGGATACGACTATCAGCTGACCCTCGACCCGGAGACGGGGCAGCCCGTCCCCGATTCCTCCTTCCCCGTCCGGAGTCTGACCACCGGGGCGGACGGCCTTGGCCTTTTCTCCAATCTCCCGGCGGGCTACTACCGGCTCACCGAGGCCTCGCCCCCGGAGGGCTACGCCCCGGCGGCGGACAGCGTGCTGCTGTACGCCCCCTACGCCGGCCAGCCCGGGCTGGTGGCGGACGTCCCCGGCGTTTCGGGGGAGGCGGACGGCTCCCGGCTGGACCTGACGGTGGAGAACACCCCCCAGTACAGCGTCACCCTCACCGCCCCCAGCGCCCTCACCTTCTCCTACTACCCCCCGGATTTGATTTGGAACCCGGAGAAGCTCCAATACCAGACTCTGGACGGACAGAGCGGCTCCTGGTCGGCGCAGGCGCAGCCGGAGGGGAGCGAGCCGTCCATCACGGTGTCCAACCACTCCCTCTCCCCCGACCCTCTTCAGGTGGAGGTGGAGCTGGCCTACGACGGGGCATACGCCTATCTGCTCCCCCTGAGCGCCCTGGAGACACCGGAGGGCTATGTGGAAACTGGGGACGGCGGCTCCCGGGTCTGGAGCGGCGCGCTGGAACAGGGGGGCGAGGCCCAGTTTATCCTGCGCATCCAGCCCCTGGCTCCGGGGCAGATTCTCCCGGAGGAGGCGGTCCCCGCAGGGGTCCTCACCGTCCGAATCCGGCGCGGAACCCGCGCCCGGCGGCGCAAACAGGTTAAACACGGCGGGGCAGGGCCGGTTTAATGATATTCAAGACAGTTGAAAGGAGAATCATTCATGAAAAAATGTCTGGCACTTGCGCTCTCTTTGTGCCTGGCGGCGAGCATGAGCATCCTGTCCTCCTGGGCGACCTACCTGGAGGATGACAACCATTTCACCGGCGACACCGTCTCCGTCTCCACGGATTCCGGCCCCCAGAACGCCGGCATCAACGCCAGCACGGTGACGGATTCGGAGATCGCCTCCCAGGACGTGACCGTCAAGCTTCAGACCTCCGGCTCCCAGACCACCACCCATGTGTACGCCATCAGCTACAGCGCCACAGAGCTCACCTTTACTTATCAGCAGGGCGGCAGCCGCACCTGGAACCCGGAGAAGCTGCAATACGACATCGCCGGAGACGGCGGACAGTGGAACGCGCAGACTCAGGCCATCACCGTCACCAACTACTCCGACCTGCCCGTGGACGTCACCGCCGCCGTGGGCGCCAACACCATTGAAACCGGAAACGTCACCGTCACCGCCGAGGTGACCGGTCAGACGGGCGTCAGCACCCTGGCTCTTGCCTCCGCCTATGACGGCGGCACCACGGGCACGGCGAAATCCGGCACCTTCGACGTCAAAATCGACGGCAAGCCGTCCACCGAATATCTGACCGCCAGCGAGCTGGTCAAGCTCACGCTGACCGTCGCCAAGCACGAGGAACCCTGACCTTCCCCGCCCCGCCGGGGGCCGTTCTGCCGCGGCCCCCGGCGGACGCCGGGACAAGGGCGGCCCGTCCCGCTCCGCCTTTCTCCAGGCGCCCGCCGCGCCCATCACCCTGGTCCATTGGAGGTGCTCCCCATGTCCATCCCGTCCGCGCCCGCCGGCCTCCGGCTTCAATCCATTCCCGGCCCCGGCCCCGGCGCCACCCACCGCCGCCGCCTGTGGAGGCTGACCGCCCTCCACCTGCTCATCCTGGCCGCCGGGGTGCTGTCCGCCCTGTGGGCCTGCCGGTTTTTCCAGCCGGCGGTGTTCACCCATCCCGACTTTGACCCCGCCGCCCTGACCGGCACGCCGGAGGTGGACGGGCGGTACGGCTACTCCTCCCTCACCGTGGCCGAGGGCTATGTGGTGGCCCTCTGCGGCGTCCCCGCCAACGACTCCCGGACGGTGGAGCTCTTTTTCACCAATCCCCCGGACAATCAGGTCTGGCTCCGGGCCGAGCTGCTGGACCAGGAGGGGGTCCTCCTCGCCTCCACCGGCGTGCTGCGCCAGGGGGAGTACCTGCCCTCCCTTGTCCTGGACCGGCCCCTGACCGCCCGGGAGACCCCCGTCACATTGCGCGTCGTGGCCTATGAGCCGGACACCTGGCGCAGCCGGGGCAATGTCAAGCTGAATATGACCCTGTATTTAAATTTCCGGTAACAAGAACCCCCGCGCGCCCCGGCCATATGGCCCAGAGCGCGCGGGGGGAAGTCTGTCCGCCGGTTCAGATGGGTAAAATCCGGGTGGCGATGGCAAAGTAAATCAGCAGGGACAGGGCGTCCACCACCGTGGTGATGAAGGGGGAGGCCATCACCGCCGGGTCGATGCCGGCCTTCTCGGCGGCCATGGGCAGGGTGCAGCCCACCACCTTGGCGCACACCACCGTCAGCATCAGCGTCAGGCACACCACCAGGGCCACCATGGGGGTGACCTCCGGGTTGCCCATCAGCCAGCGGTCCACCGCCATCATCTTCACAAAGTTGGCCCCGCCCAGGCAGGCCCCGCACAGCAGCGCCACCCGCAGCTCCTTCCACACCACGGCCAGCATATCGGAGAACTCCACCTCTCCCAGGGACAGCGCGCGGATGACCGCCACCGACGACTGGGAGCCGGAGTTGCCCCCGGTCCCCGACAGCATGGGGATGAAGGAGGTGAGCACCACACAGGCGGCCAGGGCGGACTCAAAACTGGTGATGATGATTCCCGTAAAGGTGGCCGACAGCATCAGCAGCATCAGCCACGGGATGCGGGAACGCCAGGTCTCCAGCACGCCGGTACGCAGATAGGGCTTGTCCGACGGGAGGATGGCCGCCATCTTCTCGAAGTCCTCGGTGGTCTCCTCCTCGATGACGTCCATGGCGTCGTCGAAGGTGATGATGCCCACCAGGCGGTTCTCCCCGTCCACCACGGGCAGGGCCGACAGGTCGTACCGGGAGAACATCTGGGCCACGTCCTCCTTGTCCTCGTGGGTGTTGACCGACAGGACGTTGGTCTGCATGATGTCCCGGATGCGGGTCTCATAGGAGGACAGCAGCATCCGCCTGACGGTCACCACCCCCACCAGCGCCCGGTTCTCGGTGACATAGCAGGTGTACACCGTCTCCTTGTCCAGCCCCACCCGGCGGATGCGGGCAAAGGACTGCTCCACCGTGGCCTCCGGGTGAAGAAAGACAAACTCCGTGGTCATGATGGAACCGGCGGAGTCCTTGGGGTAGTGGAGCAGCTGGTTAATCTGGCTGCGGGTGGCCGCGTCGGTATTGCGCAGGATTCGGGACACCACGTTGGCCGGCATATCCTCAATCAGGTCCACCGCGTCGTCCAGGTACAGCTCGTCCAGCACCTCCCGCAGCTCCTTGTCGCTCAGCGCGCCAATCAGCTTCTCCTGTCCCTCGGTGTCCTCCAGATAGGTGAACACCTCGGCGGCCAGCTCCTTGGGCAGCAGGCGGAACACCAGAATCTCCTGCTCGGCCTCCAGCTCGTCCAGAAATTCCGCGATGTCCACCGCGTTCATCTGGGACAGCTCCTCCCGCAGGCGGCGGAACTGGCGCTGGTCCACCAGCTCCATGAGCTGCTGCAAATCATAATTCTCGTGCATGGCAGGCTCCCCCTCTCTCAGCTTGCGGGATACGGGCCCAAGGCGCAAAAAGCCACAGGGCGGCGGCGGGCCGTCCAGGGCGCGTCTTACTCTCTCTTCCAAAAAGCTCCTGTGCTTTGTATTCTACCATCTTCTCCCCCGGTTTTGCAAGGGCGCGGCGGCGGCTTTTGTGTAAAATCAAGATAAATCCGCCGCCCCCTCTCTCCCTCCCCTCCCGTCCCCCCTCTTTACGGCGCGTTAACGCCGGGGATGGAATCCTTAATCCACTCCTTATTGTCCATGTGGTACAATGTCTAAGGCTTACAAGCAGACCACACACAGGGCCGCCCAGGCGCGCCCCTTCCAGAAGTTCGGAGGCCGTTTAAATTGCTGCGTAAACTGTTCTCTTCCCTGCCGGCCCTGCTGCGGCGGACCAGGGCCGTCACCCCGGCGCAGGTCGTCATTCTGGGCTTTCTGGCCCTGATTCTGGCCGGGGCGCTGCTGCTCACCCTGCCCGTCTCCACCCGGCAGTCCGGCGGGGCCAGCTTTGCCGACGCCCTGTTCACCGCCACCTCCGCCACCTGCGTCACCGGCCTTGTCCTCCACGACACGGCCACCTACTGGTCCCCCTTCGGCCAGGCGGTCATCCTGGCCCTTATCCAGGTGGGCGGCATGGGGGTAGTCACCATGGCGGTGGCCGTATCCATCTTCTCAGGCCGGAAGATTGGCCTGAAGCAGCGCTGGGTCATGCAGGAGTCCATCTCCGCCCCCCAGGTGGGCGGCATCGTGCGGATGACCGGCTTTATCCTCCGCTGCGCCCTGGCCATCGAGGCGGCCGGCGCGCTGCTGCTGGCCCTGCGCTTTTGTCCCCAGTTCGGTCTGGGCCGGGGGCTGTGGTACGCGCTGTTCCACTCCGTGTCCGCCTTCTGCAACGCGGGCTTTGACCTGATGGGGGTCCAGCAGCCCTACTCCTCCCTGACCGCCTATGTGGGCGACCCGCTGGTGGTGGGAGTCATCGGACTGCTGATTATCACCGGCGGCCTGGGCTTTCTCACCTGGGAGGACATCAGCCGCCACCGCCACCACCTGCGGCGCTACCGGCTTCAGAGCAAGCTGATTCTAACCGCCACCGCCGCGCTGCTGCTGCTCTCCTTCCTCTTCTTTCTGCTCTACGAGTTCCGTCAGCCCCAGTGGGAGGCCTTTACCCCCTGGGAAAAGTGGCTCGCTGCCGCCTTTCAGGCCATCACCCCCAGAACCGCCGGCTTTAACTCGGTGGACCTGACCGCCCTGACCCCCTCCAGCCAGCTGCTGACCATTCTGCTGATGCTCACCGGTGGCTCCCCCGGTTCCACCGCCGGCGGCTTCAAGACCACCACCCTGGCCGTGCTGCTGCTGTGCGCCCGGGCGGTGTTCCTGCGCCGGGACAGCGCCCAGGGCTTCGGCCGCCGGCTTCAGGACTCCGCCCTGCGCAGCGCCAGCGCCATCTTCCTGCTGTACCTGCTGCTCTTCCTGGCCGGAGGAATCGCCATCTGCTGCATCGACAGCGTGCCCATGATGGACGCTCTGTTCGAGTCCGCCTCCGCCATCGGCACGGTGGGCCTGTCCCTGGGCGGGACGGCCTCGCTGTCCCAGCCCTCCCGGTTCATCCTCATCTTCCTGATGTATTTCGGCCGGGTGGGCGGCCTGACCATGATTTACGCCGTCACCTCCGGCGCCCGCCCCTGCGCCCAGTATCCCCAGGAGCGGGTGACCGTTGGATAACAGAAAAGAGGGAATGCTATGAAATCCGTATTGTTAATCGGCCTGGGCCGCTTCGGCCGCCATATGGCCCAGAAGCTCCGGGACCTGGGGCACGAGGTGCTGGTGGTGGACAAAAACGAGGAGCGGGTCAACGCCGCGCTGTCCTATGTGACCAACGGCCAGATTGGCGACAGCACCAACGAGCAGTTTATCGCCTCCCTCGGGGTGCGCAACTTTGATTTGTGCGTGGTGGCCATGGGGGACAGCTTCCAGAGCTCTCTGGAGACCACCGCCCTGCTCAAGGAGATGGGGGCCCCCTTCGTGCTGGCCCGGGCCACCCGGGATGTGTATGCCAAGTTCCTGCTGCGCAACGGCGCGGATGAAATCATCTACCCGGAAAAACAGATGGCCTTCTGGGCGGCGGTGCGGTACCGCAGCGACCACATCTTCGACTACACCGAGCTTACCCAGGACTACTCCATCTTCGAGACCGCCGTGCCCGAGCAGTGGGTGGGCAAGACGGTGGTGGAGCTGGCCGTGCGCCAGCGCTGGCACATCAATATCCTGGCCACCCGGCACGAGGGTCATCTGGAGCTGCTCCCCGGCGCGGGCCACACCTTCCAGCCCGGCGAGACCATGTACATCCTGGGGGACAACCGGGAGGTGCTGAATTTTATTAACCACTACGGCAGCGGGCCGCGGACAGTCTGTCCGCGGCCCGCTGTTTCCAAATGCCGTCCGCTCCGGCCGTCACCGCCAAACCACCTGGGCGCTCTCCGGCACGAGGTTGATATAGCTGCGCCCCACCGCCAGGGGCAGGGGCTGTCCGGCGGCGTCCAGGAAGCGGTAGCACCCCTCCCGGCTGTCCCGCTGCCAGGTCAGCTCGTACACCCGCCCGTCCCGCAGCAGCAGTCCGCCGCCCTCCCCGGTGGTGCGCACCGACATCCGCCCGGCGCTGTCCCCCGGAATGAGCGACACATCGGTGAACAGCACCAGCACGTTGGACACCGTCACCTCCCGGCCGGTGTTCCCGTCCACAAAGGGGTGTTCGTTCCCGTTGACCTTCTGGGACACCCGGTAGCCCTCCAGCTCCGGCTCATAGACAAAGTACCCGGTCTTATAGGAGGAGAAGGGCACCGTCAGCTCCCCGGCCGCCGCCCCGCCCTCCGGGGCCTGGGTTGCGAAGGTCCAGCCCACCGAAAAGCCCTCCCGGTGCTCCCGGCGGATGCGCTGGGGCATCTGCTCCAGGAGGTTCTGGCTGGAGGTGAGCAGCGAGTGCTCCAGACCGGCGCTCTTCCGCCGCTGCGCATCCCGCCAGCACATCCCGCCATAGGGCCCGTTGACAAAGTCGATATAGGACATCCCCCAGCTCTGAAGGGCCTCATAGGCCTGGGGGCTGCCCCCGGCGTGGACATAGATGGCGTCGTGGCCGCAGGCTATGCTTACATAGTAATCCCGGGCCGAGCGGATGGACCCCAGGTCCCCCGCCCCCTCGATGTCCTGGTAGACCCCCATCAGGCGGGTGATTCCCCCCTCGGCCACAATCTCGTAAATCACGTCCGCCTGCGCCACGCCCAGCTGGGGCAGAGCCTTTTCCAGGTTGTTGAACATGACGGCCACCGGCCTTTGTCCGCTGATATCCTCCTCCAGGCCCTGCCCGGTGAGGGGGTTTGCGTAGGGGTAGACAATCTCCGGCTCTGGCTCTGGCTCTGGAAGGGGGACCACCGCCGGCACAGAGGGGTCCTCCGGACCGGCGGAACTCCCCGGCTGGGCGGAGGAGCCGCCTCCCCCTCCCCCGCAGGCGCACAGCAGCGCCAGCAGGGCGCACAGGGCGGCCAGTTTCCAGCGTCCTCTTCCGTTCATACCGCGCCTCCTTACTGCCGTGGGCAGTTCTCCTCTCATGATACCGCCCCGCCGGAGGAGAGTCAACCAAAAATCCCCATTTCCAAAAAAGACGGCCGGACCGCTGAGCGGTCCGGCCGTCTTTTTACTTACTGGCCCAGTTGCCCGTGGCCTCGGCGGTGAGATAGGCGTTGATGAAGCCGTCCAGGTCCCCGTCCATGACGGCGTTGATGTTGCTGGTCTCAAAGGCGGTGCGGTTGTCCTTGACCATCTGGTAGGGCATGAACACATAAGAGCGTATCTGACTGCCCCACTCGATTTTCAGCTGCACGCCCTTCAGGTCGGAAATCTTCTCCGCCTTCTCCTGCATCTGCAGCTCCACCAGCTTGGCCCGGAGCATTTTCATACAGTTGTCCTTGTTCTGAAACTGGGAGCGCTCCTGCTGGCTGGCCACCACGATGCCGGTGGGCTTGTGAATCAGCCGCACGGCGGAGGAGGTCTTATTCACGTGCTGGCCGCCGGCGCCGGAGGCCCGGTAGACCTGCATCTCCACGTCCTCGGGGCGAATCTCAATCTCCACGTCCTCGGGCAGGTCGGGCATCACCTCCACCGAAGCGAAGGAGGTCTGCCTGCGGGCGTTGGCGTCAAAGGGGGAGACCCGGACCAGCCGGTGTACGCCGTGCTCCCCCCGGAGGTAGCCGTAGGCATTGACCCCCTCAATCATGATGGTGGCCGACTTGATGCCCGCCTCGTCCCCCTCCTGATAGTCCATAATCTGATAGGTAAAGCCGTGCCGCTCGGTCCAGCGGGTGTACATCCGGTAGAGCATCTGGGCCCAGTCCTGGGCCTCGGTGCCGCCGGCGCCGGGGTGGATGGTCAAAATCACGTTGGAGGAGTCGTACTGGCCGGTGAGCAGGGTCTCCAGCCGGGCGTTCTCCATCTCGCTCTCCAGCTTCCGGAAGCCCTCCTCCAGCTCGGGGAGGAGGGACTCATCCTCAAACTCGTTGCCCATCTCGCACAGGGCCATCAGGTCGTCCCACTGCCGCTGCCGCCGGGTCTGACTGTCCACCGTGTCCTGAAGTTTCTTGATGCGCTGCTGGACCTTCTGGGCCTTGGCCAGGTTGTCCCAAAAGCCGTCGGCGGCGGACTCGGCCTGGAGCATATCCAGCTCCCGCCCGGCGCCGTCCAAATCCAGCGCCTGAGCCAGCTCCTTCAGGGCGGGGGCGATATTGTTCAGCTTTACCTTGTATTCGTCAAACTGGAGCATACTTGTCCCACGCTTTCTCTTGATTTCCGGTTTAAGGCCAAATTATTATATATGACCGCCGCGGAAATGTAAAGAAAAACCTGCCGCCCCGGGAGGCCCGTCTCCCCCAGGGGAGACGGGCCGTCACCGGTCGCTGGCCAGCCAGCCTTCGCCCCGGAAAATCAGGTCGTCTAAGTCGCCCCGGCCCGGGGCGGGGGGCTGGGCCGCGTCAGGAATCAAACGTTCGTCCTCGTTCATACACAATCCTCCCATGTAAAACAGTCTGTGCGCCAGGGTCCATATCAGTATATGCCGGGCGCGGGGGGATATGTGTACGTCCGGGTACACCGAAGCGCGGGAACCCTTCCCCGCTCGCCGCCGCTTGGGAGAAAGTCCCTTAAACCGGTCTTTTGCCCGGTGATTTCCTGGGAAAAGCGGTTGACACCGGCCCCGGAATCGGGTATCCTATGACCGTGATTAGAACATATGTTCTATTTTGACCGGCTCTATATGCCGCCCGCGGCCCAGAGAACCTACAGCGCCGGAGCAGAGGGGGCCTCTGCTCCGGCGGGAAAGGGGGCTGGATTTTGACATCAGGTTTGACATCTTTGAGCGCATAAAATTGACTTTATTCGCCCTTTATCAGCCTTTTCTCACTTGCCCGGATTGGCATGAAAAATCCCCGAACACCTTGAGATAGGGTGTTTCGGGGTTTTGGTGGAGGAGGGTGGATTCGAACCACCGAAGCTAACGCAACAGATTTACAGTCTGCCCCCTTTGGCCACTCGGGAACTCCTCCATATATCATTGTGGTCGCCTTGCTGTGAATGGAGCTGGTGGACGGATTCGAACCCCCGACCTGCTGATTACAAATCAGCTGCTCTGCCAGCTGAGCTACACCAGCGCATCGCGGCTCGTCCAACAGCAAGCGATATTATAGCAAACGAAGGGAGGGTTGTCAAGCGATCGGACAAATTTTTTTCGCCCCGCCCCTGCGGGACAGCCAACAGCGCGCTCCCTGCTGGCTGTGCAGCCTGTGCGGCGGGGAGCAGTACGTCCGGGACAGGGGCAGGACCCTGAACGGCAGGCGCCTGTGCGCCCTGTGCCTGGCCCGGCTGGATACACAGGAGGAAGGAAACCATGACCTTAGCTGAACTGTCTCTGGAATACCGGGCCCACGCCCACGCGCTCCATCTGCGAATCTGCCAGCTGCAATACCTGCTGGACCGGTCGGAGGACCCGGACCGGCGCTGCCAGCTCCAGGAGCGCATCCGGATGCTGTCCACCATGCTGCGGGAGGCCCGGGAGCTGGCCGTGCTCACCGAGCGCTATTACGACAGGGGGTATCGCCGGAATGCCAAATACACGATATAGGAAGGGGAAGCTCTACGCCGCCGATATGGCGGTATACAGCCGCCAGATGGCGGCGGACAACAGCCAGGAGGTGAGCCGCCTCAAGCGCAACCTCATCCGGGCCCTCCGGGAGGACGTGACCCCCCGCCAGCGCCAGGCCCTGCTGCTCTACTACGCCGAGGGGAAGAATATGCGGGAGATTGGCGAGCGGCTGGGGGTGGACAAGTCCACCGTCTCCCGGACCATCAAGCGGGGGGAGCGGCGGCTGCAGCGCTGCCTGCGCTATGGGGCGGAGGCCTACCTGCGGAATATGGACAGCCTGTGACCGGCCGCTCCCCCGGGGCGGGGGTTGACACCGCCCGGCGGAGGGCTATAATGGGAGTGAGAAGAGGGCCGGGCGCGCCCCGGCCGGTATACCGCCGTTTACAGGAGGGATTTTATGAAACGGAACATCTCCGCCGCACTGCTGCTGGCCCTGTTGGCCTGCGCGGCTGTCATGCCCGCGGCGGCCGCCCACTGCCGCGGCGGGCACTGCGGGCAGTTCCAGTCCCGCTCCGCCTGCGTGGAGCTTCCGCTCCCCCGGGGCGGGCGCGCCCGCCTGCACAGCCGGGAGACGTGCCCGCTGTGCCTGTGCCCAGCTCTGGAGTGCCAATGCCAGTACGCCTGCGGCACGCCCTGCCCCCGCTGAAGCGCCCGTTGGGCCCGCGCCCCCGGTCTCCGGGGGCGTTTTTTTCGTCCCCTTCCGGCCCGCCGCAAGCCGCCCGCCCGGCGGTTTTTGCGGAAATCCCGCGAATTTCCCCGACTTTATGTCCTTTTATCGGATAAATTATGATCTTTTTGTAAACATTAGCACTCTCCTATTGCAAGTGCTAAAATCTGTGCTATACTATACTCGTACCAGGAAGAAGAGACCGCACGGGCCTCCAACATGGCACAAAATATGACGTAAAAAATGGAGGAACGACCTATGTTACCCAGCATTTTTAGTGAGAACCTGTTTGACGACCTGTTTGACGACAGCTTTGAGAGAAACTTCTTTGGCTCCCGCAACCCCCTGTACGGCAAGCACGCCAAAAACCTGATGAAGACCGACGTGAAGGAGAGCCGCGACAGCTACAAGCTGTCCATCGACCTGCCCGGCTTCAAGAAGGACGAGGTCAGCGTGGAGCTGAAGGACGGCTATCTCACCGTCAGCGCCTCCAAGGGCCTGGATAAGGACGAGGAGGACAAGGACGGCCGCTTCATCCGCCAGGAGCGCTACGCCGGCGCCTGCTCCCGCAGCTTCTATGTGGGCGACGTCCGCCCGGAGGATGTGAAGTGCCGGTACGAGTTCGGCGTACTGAAGCTGACCTTCCCCAAGCAGACTCCCAAGGCCCTGGAGACGTCCAACCGCATCGCCATTGAATGACCGCACGCCACAAAAAGGCCCCCTGTGCCGCAGGCACAGGGGGCCTTTTGATTCTCCCTTCGCTCACTCCGCGGAAATCATATAGTAGTACACCGGCTGCCCTCCGGGCAGCAGGGTGACCTCCGCCCCGGGGCAGGCGGCGGCAAATATCTCCTCCGCCTGGCGGGCCTGCTCCTCGGTGACGTCCTCGCCGTAGAAGATGGAGATAAACTCCGCCCGCTGGTGGCTGTCCGAGTGGGCCAGCCGGTCCAGCATGGAGGCCAGGTCCCGGTCGGTGCCGAACAGCTGGTGCTCCTCCAGCGCCAGATAGTCCCCTTGCTTGATGGCAAAGCCCCCAAAGTCGGAATCCCGGGCGGCATAGGTAATCTCGCTGGTGCGGACCCGGCCGAAGGCCTCGGTCATGGCGGCGGTATTCTCCTCCTCGCCGGCCTGGGGGTCCACCGCCAGCATGGCGCAGATGCCCTGGGGCACGGTCTTGGTGGGCAGGACCACCACCTTCTTGTCCTCGCACAGGCGCACGCACTGCTCGGCGGCCATGATAATGTTCTTGTTGTTGGGCAGGACATAGACAATCTGGGCCGGGGTGCGCTCAATCTCGTTCAAAATGTCCTCGGTGGAGGGGTTCATGGTCTGGCCGCCCCCCACCAGGCCGTCCACACCCAGGTCCCGGAACACCTCTTCCAGGCCGGAGCCGGCGCACACGGCCACAAAGCCGAACTTCTTCTCCGGCGCGGCCGGGCCGCCCCGCTCCATGGACTCCAGCTCGGCCTCCACGGCCTCCAGGTCGTCGGTGCTCTGGACGTGCTTGCCGGCGGCCAGGTCGTCGGCCTGGGTGCGCATATTCTCAATCTTGGCCAGCTCCAGGGTGCCGTACTTCTGGGCCTCGTTCAGGGCCGAGCCGGGAATGTTGGTGTGCACATGGACCTTGAAGGCCTCGTCGTCCTCCCCGATGACCAGGCTGTCGCCGATGCTGTTCAGGTACTCCCGGAAGGGCTCTAAATCCACGTCCTCTTTGGCCTTGCGGACGATGAACACCGTGTCAAAGGCGAAGGTGATGTCCCCGGCGGCCATGGCCTCAAAGTCGGCCTTGCCGCTGGGGGCGGCGTCTGTCTGGCCCAAATCGGGCATGGGCAGGCCCCGAATCTCGTCCAGCATCCCCTGGAGGATGACCAGGAATCCCTTGCCCCCCGCGTCCACCACCCCGGCCTTTTTCAGCACGGGATTCTGGTTGATGGTGTTGTCCAGGGCGGCCTGCCCCTCCTGGATGGCGGCCTCCAGCACGGCCTCGATGCTGTCGCTCTCCCGGGCGCAGCCGGCGGCCCGGGCGGCGGCCAGGCGGGAGACGGTGAGAATGGTGCCCTCGGCGGGCTTCATCACCGCTTTATAGGCCGCGGCCACGCCAAAGTCCAGGGCGATGGCCAGGTCCCGGCCGTCCATGGTCTCCTTCTCCTTGATGGCCTTGGCAAAGCCCCGGAACAGCAGGGAGAGAATCACCCCCGAGTTGCCCCGGGCCCCCCGGAGCAGGGCGGAGGCGGTGCCCTGGGCTGCGGCGCCCACGGCGTCATAGTGCTTTTTCCGCATTTCAGCGGCGGCCGCGCCGATGGACAGGGACATATTGGTGCCCGTGTCCCCGTCGGGGACGGGGAACACGTTCAAGTCGTTGATGGGCTGCTTCTGGGCGTGGATGGCGGCGTGGGCGTGGATGACCATCCGCTGGAACAGCGCCGCGTCGATCGTCTTAATCATAGCCGGCAATTTCCTTTCTACGAATGATCAAAACCGCATGGAATCCACATACACATCCACCGAAGCGACCTCCACCCCGGTGGTCCTGCTGACCACATAGCGCACCTCGCTCATAATGGAGCGGCACACGGCCATCAGGTTGACCCCGTTCTCCACAATGATGTGCAGCTCGATGGAGACGGTGCCGTCCTCGTTATAGTACACCTTCACACCCTTGGACATGGACTCCCGCTTGAGCAGATGGACCAGCCCGTCGGTGGTGGAGCGGACGGCCATGCCCTTCACGCCGTAGCAGTTGGTGGCGGCGCTGCCGGTAACGGTGGTGAACACATCGCTGCTGACCCGAATCTCACCCTGTTCGGTCAATAATTTCATAACTGTCTGCCTTCCTTTCAGAGAGGATAGGGGAACCTGGCGCTGCTGGACATTGATACAGTTTTTATTTTATTCGATTTGGCCCCAAAATACAAGCCCCAACTTTCCCTCTCTCCCCTGGCCGGGCGCCGGAGGGGTTGTCCTCTCCTTCGACGGAAAATTTCCAAAATATGGAATATAATGGAGGCCCACCAGCCCCGGGGAGGGGTTGGGTCTTTACACAGGAGGAAGCAGATATGACAGCCCGACAGACCATTCACGCCAAGCTCGCCCAGCTGCGCCAGCAGTCCCGGCAGACCGGACAGGTGCGCCTGTCCGCCGCCGCGCTGTCCCTCTGGCTGCGGGCGGGAATCCACCTGCTGCTGGCCGCGGTGCTGGCCGGGGCCGTGATTTTCGGGGACAGCGCCCCCTTCGGGGTGGCCCTGGTGGGGGCGGCG
>CASECK010000109.1 GCA_949286295.1 uncultured bacterium
CCATCCTGGTGTCCCAGACTCTGGAGTCCAACTATGTGGGCGCCATCGCCGTGGCCGCCTACTCCTATATGGCTCTGGTGCCCATCATCCAGCCCTTTGCCATCAAGCTGGTCACCACCAAGAAGGAGCGGGCCATGCGGATGCCCTACCGGCCCCAGGGTGTGACCCGGAAGATGCGCATCCTGTTCCCCGTTGTGGTGTCCATCATCGCCGGCCTGGTGGCCCCCTCCTCTGTGGCTCTGGTTGGCTTCCTGATGTTTGGCAACCTGATTCGCGAGTGCGGCGTGCTGGAGAGCCTGTCCAAGACTGCTCAGAACGACTTGGCCAACCTGATTACGCTGCTGCTGGGCATCACCATCGCCTTCTCCATGCGGGCCGACCAGTTCGTGCAGCCCGCCACCCTGATGATTATGGGCCTGGGCCTGGTGGCCTTCGTGCTGGACTCGATGGTGGGCGTGCTGTTCGTCAAGGTGCTGAACATCTTCACCCCCAAGAACAAGATTAACCCCATGGTGGGCGCGGCCGGCATCTCCGCCTTCCCCATGTCCTCCCGGGTCATCGAGAAGCTGGGCCAGGAGGCCGACTCCCAGAACCACCTGCTGATGCACGCCGTGGCCGCCAACGTGTCCGGCCAGATCGCCTCTGTGGTGGCCGGCGGCGTAGTGCTGCAGTACTTTGCCAATTTGGGCTGATAGGAGGAACACGAGATGAACTTTGATATTGCAAACCTCGAACAGTCTCTGGAAATGCTGGCCCAGGGCATGATCGGCATCTTTGTGGTGCTGGGTATCATCGCCATATTCGTCTGGGGCCTTGGCAAGCTGGAAAGCAAGAAAAAGAAAAAGTAACCGCACCGGTTTCAGGACGAAAAGAAGCAAGGGGATGAGCATCAGCTCATCCCCTTGTTGTTGTATCCAGCCTCTTTTGTGCCTGTAAAAAATCAGAATCCCCTCACAGCCAGTCGGCTATCACGTCGTCCAGCCCGGCCGGACCCACCTGGTTGTCCACCAGCACAGTCAGCAGCTGGTCGATGCGGGCGGCGCTGGTGGTGACAGAGGGGACCTCGGCCCTTTCGCCGCCCTCTTCTGCCACGCACACGCCGTAAGTTTCGCAGCAGAATCGGGGGGTGTTCACCTGGTCTACGGTGAGAAAATAGTGAAAGCGCCGGGCGCGTCCTGTCTGGTCGACGCAGCGGCGGGTGGCGATTTTGTACTCCATGTCGCGTCTGTCCCCTCCTTCGAGATACTCCGATTATACCCCTCAGCCCGCCGCCAGGGAAGAAAAACATATCGCAAAAAGCGCCGCCTTCCCCCTCGCTTCGACACAGAATTTAGAGGGGAAAGAGGAAAGGGGGAGGAAAGAGCGGGAGGATGGGGAGAAAAAACGTGCGCCGGACCTTGAGTCCGGCGCACGGCGGTATCACAGCTGAAACTCCTCGTCGCTCAGTCCCACGCCGGCCAGCTTGGCCGGACGGGGCGGGACCCGCTTCAGAGGGTCGTAACGAAAGGCCCGGCAGTGGGAGCCGGCGGCCATGACCCCTTTCTTGGGACAGACAATCTGCTCCGGATTCAGCTGGCGGCCGCGGGCGCAGTAGGCGCAGCGGGGCTCGATGCTCTTTTGAAACAGGTTCACAGCACTCACTCCTCGGATGGCGTTTGCCCCATTATACTACACTCCGCCCCGCTTTTCCACTGCTTTTTTCACCGCCAGAGCCGCCAAAGTGAGAAAGAGCAGCCACGTCACCCAGGCAGCGGCGGCCGAGATGGTGAGGGCCTGGTGAAAATCGATGCCGGCGATGGCCTCGGTCTGCTCGGCCAGGTAGAGGGCCGCGGGTCCCCGGAAGGGCAGCAGGCGGCACAGCAGGGCGGTGAGCAGGCAGGCCAATCCCCCGTGGAGCAGCTTGCCCGCCACATAGGTCCGCATGGACAGGCCGCTGTCGCCCAGAAAGGCCAGCACCTGGCAGTGGACCGACAGGCCGGCCCACCCCAACATGAAGGCGGCCATGGACATCCGGCCGGACAGCGTTCCGCCGGACAGGGAGGAGACTCCGGAGGACACCTCCAGCAGCCCGGTAAGCAGCCGCTCGGCCCAGAACTGGTCCATCCCAAGGGGGGAGAACAGCCGGGAGACGGCCCGGGCCAGGCCGGCCAGCACCCCGGCGCGGCCCAGAATGCGCAGGAATACCGTAAAGAAGAGGACAAAGGCGCAGATGTTCAGCACAGATTGCAGCGCGCTGGTGACCGCGTGGGTAAAGGCCGCCGGAACGCGGACCGCTTGGAACCGGGGGCCGCTCTCCCGGGGGCGGGAAGCGCCGTCCGCCCCCTTATAAAAGCGAAACAGCAGCCCCACCAGCAGGGAGGACAGCAGGTGGGCCAGATAGAGCAGCAGGCCCGCCGCCCCGCTGCCAAAGACCCCGGCGCCCACCACGCCCAAGATAAAGGCCGGCCCGCTGTTGTTGCAGAAGGCCAGCAGGCGCTCCGCCTCGGTCCGGGAGCACTGGCCGCGCTCGTATAGCTGAATGGCGGTGCGCGCCCCCACAGGGTAGCCTCCCACCACCCCCAGAGCCAGGGCCACGGCGCAGGAGCCGTTGATGCGGAAGAGGGGGGCCATGACCGGCTCCATCAGCCGCCCCAGATACCGGCTCAGCCCCAACTCCACCACCAGGCAGGACAGCACAAAAAAGGGGAACAGAGAGGGGACGATTACATTTCCGCACAGCTTCAACCCGTCCCGCATGGCCTGCGTGGCCTGGTCCGGCCACACAACCAGGGCCAGTGCCGCCAGCAGCACCCCAAGCCCCAGCAGGGCGTCCCGGTAATGCTGTCTGCCCAAAAGCCGTCCCAAAGCCATCACCCCCTGGAAAAGAGATTATGCGGGCCGGGGGCGATTTCTGCCTGTCCGCAAAATTTCTCCGGCGAGGGTGAAACCAAATCGCCCATAGCTGTGTTATGGTAGGTGAAGCGCGTTTCCAGACAAACAAAAGAGGGGAGGGAGCGGCCATACGGGAGGAAGAACTCATTGCCGGATTACACCGTGGAGACCCGGTGGGACCGGAGGCCCTGATAGACTGCCGCCTTGCTTTTTTTCCCCGGCCCTGCTACAATAGGGGACACGAGAACAGGGCAGGGGGGAGAGGAAATGGAGCAGTTCCGGCTGGTGGACACCCCGCACGGGGCCATCCCCGTCCTCCTGCGGCGCCGGCGGGTGAAGAACCTGAACCTGCGGGTGGGGGCGGACGGAACGGTGGCCCTCTCCGTCCCCCTGCGCTATCCCCTGGACAGGGCGGAGGACTTCCTCAGGGAGAAAAGCGGCTGGATTGCCTGGGCTGTGGATCGGCAGCGGGAGGGAAGCGCCTGCCCCCTTCCTCCGGCCGGCCGGGAGGCGTGCGCCGTCCGGCTGGGGGAGGCCCTGGACAGAGTCATGCCCCTGGCCGCGCCGCTGGGGGTGGGCCGTCCGGCGCTGAAGGTGCGGCCGCTGCGAAGCCAGTGGGGCAACTGCCACTGGACGAAGGGGTATATTACCCTGAACACCGCCCTGGCCCGGTGTCCGGAGGGGCTGCGGGACTACGTGGCTCTACACGAGCTGGTGCATTTTCTCCACCATGACCATGGCCCCGGCTTTTACGCCTGTATGGACGCGCTGATGCCGGACTGGCGCCGGCGGCGGAGGGAGCTGAAGCGGTACGGGACGGCCCTGGAGGGGACCGGACCTGCCGGGAGGGAGAAAGAAACAGCAAAATCCTGAACGGAGAGGGAGTGTTTCCATGGCATACCGCCCACTGGCGGACGAAATACGGCCCCAGACGCTGGACGAGGTGGTCGGCCAGTCCCATATTCTGGGGAAAGACGGGCTGCTGCGGCGGATTGTGGAGTCGGGAAATGTGCCGAATCTGATTTTTTACGGCCCGTCCGGCACCGGAAAGACCACGGTGGCCAACATCATCGCCCGGAGGACCAACCGCCCCCTCCACCGGCTCAACGCCACCACCGCCTCTATCTCCGACATCAAGGATATCATGGCGGACATCGGGACCCTGATGGCCCCGGAGGGGGTGCTGCTGTACCTGGATGAGATTCAGTACTTCAACAAAAAGCAGCAGCAGTCTCTGCTGGAGTTTATGGAGGACGGCCGAATCACCCTGATTGCCTCCACCACGGAAAACCCCTTTTTTGCTGTCTTTGGGGCGGTGCTGTCCCGGGCCACGGTATTTGAATTTAAGCAGCTCACCGCCCAGGAGGTGCTGCCCGCCATTGACCGGGGCATCACCCTTATGGCCGGCCGGTTGGGCGGCCAGGCCTTGTGTGAGGAGGGGGTGCGGGAGCACATCGCCTCCGCCTGCGGGGGCGATGTCCGCAAAGCCATGAACGCGGTAGAGCTGCTTCTCAGCGCCGCCAAGAATGAGCAAGGGAAAATACTTGTCACCCTGGAGGATGCCAGGACGGTGGCTCAGAAGTCCGCCATGCGCTATGACCGGGAGGGGGACGCCCATTTTGATATCGCCTCCGCCCTGATGAAATCCCTTCGGGGGTCCGACCCGGACGCGGCCCTGCACTACCTGGCCCGGCTGCTGGAGGCGGGGGACCTGATTACCGCCATCCGGCGCATCCTGTGCTCGGCCAGCGAGGACATCGGGCTGGCCTATCCCATGGCGGTGCCCATCGTCAAGGCCTGCGTGGACAATGCCCTTCAGCTGGGCCTGCCGGAGGCCAAGCTGCCCCTGTCCCAGGCGGTCATTCTTCTGGCCACCGCCCCCAAGTCCAATACCGCCTGTATGGCCATCGACGCTGCCATGGCGGACGTACGGGCGGGGAAGGTGGGGGACATCCCCCGCCATCTGCAGAACGTCCATGCCGATTCCGCCGGTATGGAGCGGGAGCAGGGATATCAGTACCCCCACAACTACCCAAACCGCTGGGTGGAGCAGCAGTATCTGCCCGACGAGCTGACGGGGGTGCGGTACTACCAGTACGGAGACAACCGGACCGAGCAGGCCGCCAGGCGGTACTGGGAGGAAATTAAAAAGAAGACCTGAACGGAGAAGATGGAGAGAGAACGATATGGAATGGATGCAGCTGCTGGAAACTTTGGCCATTGTGTGCCCGCTGGTATTTTTAGGTGGACTGGTGGATGCGGTGGCGGGAGGGGGAGGGTTGATCACCCTGCCTGCCTACCTGCTGGCCGGGCTGCCCGCCCACAATGCGGCGGCCACCAACAAATGCGGCAACGCCTTTGGAACTTTTCTGGCCACCGGCCGGTTTATCCGGCGGGGGCAGGTCCATCTGCCCAGCGCCTTGGCCGGTGGGCTGGGGGCGCTGGCCGGAGCCTGGATTGGCGCGGAACTGAATATGATTATGCCAGAGCAGGCGCTGTATTTCCTGATGCTGGCCATTGTGCCGGTGATGGCGGTCTTTTTGCTGTTCAAGCGGGATTTTGGGGCACAGGACCGCTCCGGGCAGTTTAGCCGGGGGCAGCTGATTGCCATGGCGGTGGGAATCGGCCTGGCCATCGGGGCCTACGACGGATTTTTCGGGCCGGGGGCCGGGACCTTTTTGATGCTGGCCTTCACCGGACTGTGTAAGTTCGATTTGCTCACCGCCTCGGGCAACACCAAGGTGGCCAACTCCGCGAGCAACCTGGCCTCTCTGGTCACCTTCGCCCTGGCGGGCAAGGTGCTGTGGGTGGTGGGCATTCCCGCCGCGCTGTGCGGAATTGCGGGCAACTATGTGGGGTCCAGCATCGCCCTGAAAGGCGGGGCCAAAATTATCCGCCCCATGTTCTTTGTGGTGCTCACCCTGCTGGTGGCGCGCCTGGTATACGACCTGGCCGTCTAAAATAGGCCCTCCGGCTATGCAGGGGGGCCTACAACAAAGGCGGGCCTCCGGTGTGTCCGGGAGGCCCGCCTGTCTCTTATCTCACGCTCCGGCGCCGAAGCAGTTGACGAGCAGGTCCACACAGGCACCGTAGGAGCCCATTCCCAGCTCCTGGCCGTTGCCCTTCAAAAAGGCGTCGTACGCCTCGCCCGCAGCCTCCTCCACCGGGGAGGACAGGGCCGCCCAGTAGGCGTTATTGTCCGCCCAGTCCTGGGACAGCTCTGGAGAAAAGGTCCGCCCGGCGATGTCGTACCAGGCGTCCGGGTCGACGGAAAAAAGGGCGTTGCACAACTGAATCAGCCCCATGAGATAGCCGGAATATTGAAACACTTGGTTGTCACAGGTGATGCAGGCGGCGATTCCCACAAAGTTGGCCTCGGCCTCGGAGGCCACCATACGCTGGTGGGACATCTCATGGGCGATGGTGGCCGGAATCAGGCAGGCGGGGGCGTCGGTGTTGACATTGGCCTCTCCGGTGAAGGGGAAATATACCCCGGTGAACCCCAAAATACTTTGCAGCCGGGAGCACAGCAGGGGCTTTGCCTTTACAGATGGGGCCGCGAGGCAGGGAAAGCGCCGGGCCAGGTTTTCGTAGAGAAACACCCCCTGCTCAAAACACGTCCCGGTATCCTCGGCGAAATGCCCCTGGCGGTCCCGGGCAACCTGACCGGCCAGTGTGGCGGCCTGCCGGGCAAATTCTTCCGTGACCTGGGCCAGGTCCTCCACGGTGTAGGGCTCCACCTCCAGGCCGGAGCGCTGGACGAAGGAGGGGGCGTAGTAAGCCGCGTTCCACAGCCAGCAAAGCCCCGCCCACAGCCACAGCCAGACGGCGGCCAGCGCGGCCAGCCGCCGCAGGAAGGGGGCCGGGGCGCGGTTTTTACACAGCAGCACCCCGCTCAGGATAAGCCACAGGACGCACCCGGTCAGAAACAGCGCGGTCAGCACCTCGGCGGCGGAAAAAGGGGCCCAGGACCAGAGCCGTCCAAACAGCTGCTCCACCGGAGCCAGCACGCCGAAGACCCAGCGGCCCATCAGGGACTGATTGGATTTCAGGACTTCAAACAGAGCTATCAGCGCCAGCGGGAGGGTGGCGGCCAGAATCAGGCGCAGCGCGCCGGGGGAGAGGGCGTGTTTTTTAACGGCCTGCATGGCAAATCTCCTCCGCTAAGATGACCGGACCTGTCGTCCACTCCCGGCCCGGAGCGGGGATATGATTCCGGCATAAATCGTATAAGTCGGTGCAGCGGGCTTCTAAGGCAAAGAGCTTCCGCCCCGGGGCGGTCAATTCTCTCGCGTGGGCGGGCTTTGTGAGAATGGGCAGGGCGGCCTTTCGCTTCATCTGGCCCAGCAGCTCCTGTCCCCGCAGGTTAAAGCCCAGCACCCGAAGATAGGAGGGGCTGGCCGGGATGTCCGCGCCGGTGATGCCCAGATAGGCCCGTAATACCAGCCGCCGCAGCCTTGCGTGGGTATAGCGCCTGGTCTTGGCCAGGCGGAAAAACTCCTCCATACTGGTACAGCTGCGTCCCGCCCGCTCCAGCCGCTGGGGCAGGCCCTCTCCGGCCCCGGAATCGGGGAGCATAGCCCAGTCCTCCGCCCCCATGGTGCGCACCATGGCCAGAAGTGCCCGTGAGACCTGAGAGAGGGACGGCGGGGGAGAGGCGCTCTGCTCCAGCAGCGGCCGCGCCCCGGGGACCAGGTATGGTTCCGCCTGGTCCCACCTGCCTTGCTGCAGGTCCAGGCGAATCTGGGTGGCGGACAGGAAGGCGGGCGGGCAGGCGCCGTCCCGGGACGGGACAAGGCCGCCGTGCTCCGCGCCCCGCCGCAGGACGGTCATCGGATGGATGCGGCTGCCCAGGGCGTTCAAGGCCCGGATGTACTCGACGCCCAGGTTGTTGTTGGGCCGGGCCAGCAGATTGGCGGTCTCCCGGCCAGCGCGCTCCTCCACCGCCGCCTGGCGGCAGGCGGCAAAGTTCTCTCCCATGCCGGCCCGGCGGCGGATGGCGGCCTGACACTCCGGGCTGTCCAGACAGCGGGCCGCCGCCCGCAGGGGCTCCACCTGGCCGCACTCGCTGCCAAAGGACAGATAGTCCACCACGCCGCAGCCCTCCAGCAGGTCGGCTGCTCCCTTGGCAAACTGCTCGGCGGAGGCGGTGGCATAGACGGTGGGCAGCTCCAGCACCAGGTCCACCCCGCCCAGCAGGGCCAGGCGGGCGCGCAGCCACTTGTCGGCCACGGCGCAGTCGGCCTGCTGGACCCAATTTCCGCTCATCACGGCGACAACGGCGCAGTCCTCCCCCAGCGCTTGGCGGGTGGCAAAGAGCTGATAGCCATGGCCAGTGTGGAAGGGATTGTACTCCGCGACGATGCCGGCAATATGCATGAGGTTGACCTCCTGGTGAAATATCTTCCTCTTTTTCAGAAAAAAGGTTGTCTTTCTTAAAAAAGAGCGGTAAAATAGAGACCACAGCAGGGATATGCCCCAGCGCAGGGCCTGTCCCCATTGTAGTACATTCCAGACGGATAGGCAACACAGCGGACAAAAAATAACAGGAACAGGAGAGGTTTCCCATGAATATTCTGGTCATCAACGCCGGCAGTTCTTCTCTGAAGTATCAGCTGCTGAACCCCGAGACCGAGCAGGTGCTGGCCAAGGGCCTGTGCGAGCGCATCGGAATCGACGGCAAGTTTACCTATAAACCCGAGGGTAAGCAGGCGCTCAAAGGGGCCGACGTGCCCATGCCCACCCATTCCGAGGCCATTCAGGCTGTGCTGAACGCCCTGGTGGACCCGGTCAACGGCGTCATCCACTCCATGAAGGAAATTGACGCGGTGGGCCACCGGGTGGTCCACGGCGGCGAGAAGTTCTCCCAGTCCGTGGTGATTACCGGCGAGGTCATGGCCGCCATTGAGGAGTGCGACCCCCTTGCTCCGCTCCACAACCCCGCTAATATCATTGGTATCAAGGCCTGTCAGGCTCTTATGCCTAACACTCCTATGGTGGCTGTGTTTGACACCGCGTTCCACCAGACCATGCCCCCTGTGGCGTATACCTATGCCCTGCCCTACGAGTACTATACAAAGGACAAGGTTCGCCGGTACGGCTTCCACGGCACCTCCCACAATTATGTGGCTGGCCGGGCCGCCGCGATGCTGGGCCGCCCCATCGAGCAGCTGAAGCTCATCTCCTGCCACCTGGGCAACGGCTCCTCCGTCACCGCGATTGACGGCGGCAAATCGGTAGACACCTCCATGGGCTTTACCCCGCTGGCCGGTCTGCCCATGGGCACCCGGTCCGGCGACATTGACGCGGGCATCCTGGAGTACCTGATGGGGAAATATCAGATGGACATCCAGCAGATGCTGGAGGTTTTGAATAAGAAGTCCGGCGTGCTGGGGATTTCCGGCGTGTCCTCCGACTTCCGCGACTTGGAGGAGGCCGCGCCCCAGGGCAACCAGCGGGCCGCCCTGGCGCTGGACGTGTTTGCTTACGGGGTGAAAAAGCTGATTGGCGCTTACGCCGCCGCCATGGGCGGCGTGGACGCGGTCATCTTCACTGCCGGCGTGGGGGAGAACGGCCCCGAGACCCGGGAGGCGGCCACTGCCGGACTGGAGTTTATGGGCATCAAGCTGGATGCGGAGAAGAACAAGGTGCGGGGCAAGGAGATGGATGTCTCCGCCGCGGACGCCACGGTGCGCACCCTGGTCATTCCCACCAATGAGGAGCTGATGATTGCCCGGGACACCGCCCGCCTGACCCGGTAAATTTTCCCATTCCGATGGGTCCTCAACGGGCCGGAGGCACGCTGCCTCCGGCCCCTTTTCATTGACAAGAGGATGGATACTATTATATTATAATGTGGACAAGCATGAAAGCGGAGTGAGCGGTATGGATATCCATGTGAACGACGTTTTGACCCTGAAAAAGACCCATCCCTGCGGCAGCCAGGAGTGGCTGGTGCTGCGGGTGGGTATGGATTTTAAAATGCGCTGCCAGGGCTGCGGCCACGAGGTGATGCTGCCCCGGAGCAAAGTGGAAAAGAACATCCGGAAGGTACTTCGGGACGGGGCGCCGGTGGACGCGTCTGTCCGAAAGGAGGGGTGAGCGATGCGCTATGACAGCGATTTACTGTACCGCCCGCCAGGGGAGTGGAAGAGCTATTTGCTCCAGTGCACCATCGGCTGTTCCAACAATCAATGTACCTTCTGCGGGATGTATAAGGAGAAAACATTCCGCCTGCGTCCGGTGGAGGAGATTTTAGAGGACATCGATATGGCCAGAGCCTATTATGGCCCTGGCTTAGAGCGGGTCTTTCTCATGGACGGAGACGCCATCATCATGCGGACCGGGGACCTGCTGCAGGTGCTGCACAAACTATACCAGAGCTTCCCCCATCTGGAGAAGGTGACCTTGTACGCCGGTCCCAGGAGCACCCTGGCGAAAAGTCCGGAGGAGCTGCGCGCCCTGCATCAGGCCGGCCTCTCCAGGGCCTATCTGGGGGTGGAGAGCGGCAGCGACCAGGTGCTGCGCTTCATCCACAAGGGGGTGGACGCCGCGCAGATGCTTCTGGCCGGCCAGCGCCTGGTGGAGGCGGGCATTGACCTGTGGGTCACCGTCATCCTGGGCATCACCGGCGCCAGAGGCGAGGGGGGCGGCTGGGAAGAACACATCCGCGCCACCGCCCAGATGATAAACGCCATGCGCCCCCGGCATCTGTCCGCCATGACCTTTGCCCCGGCTAAGGGCACCCAACTGGGGGAGGACGTGCTGGCCGGACGGTTTGAGGTCTGCTCCCCCGAGCATATTCTGGAGGAGTGCCGCTTGCTGGTGGAGCTGCTGGATGTGAATCCTCTGCACTTTACCAGCAATCACGCCTCCAACTACCTGCCTTTGAAGGGGGGCCTGCCGGAGGACAGAGAGAAATTCCTCTCCCTCATCGACCAGGCCATGGCGGGAAAAATCCGCCTGCGCAAGACCCTGAATCGCGGCATCTGACGAAGCGGCTTTCTGGACCGCCGGCGGGCCAACTTTGGGCTGCCGGCGGTCTGATTGTCCCCACCGCAGCGCAGGGGGAAAGCTGTAAAAACTGGGAAAAAGCGGGTCGAAAACCGCTTATTTTACTGCAAACAGGACAAAATACACAAGCTGAAGCTGGAATTTATGGGCAGTTTTGCCCTTGTTTTCACCCCTTGAAATGGTTACAATATGGTGACAAAAGTAACACAAGTTGCTTTTGTTTGTCACTATTTTGACAAAATTTGTATCCATGGGAGTGAAGACAAATGAAACGCAAGCTTTTCTCCGTGACGCTGTGCGCGTTTGCCTTGCTCCTCCTGATGGGCGCGGCCACTGTTCCGCAGCAGCCCGCCGCCTTGCTGGCAGAGGAGGAGAGCGCCGTTCTCCATGAGGACGCGCTTGAGACTGACGCACAGGTCTCTACGGAAAAAGAAGATATGCTCTCCGGTGAGCAGTCCGGCCAAGCTGAGCAGCCTGAGCAGGCCGCCGGAGCCGAAGGGGAAGCTGAGACGGCGGGAGAGGACGGCGCGGCCGCCGAAGCGGTCCCCGCCGCGCCGGAGGCGGTGCCAGCCCCCACCGGAGACCCCCAGTTTCTGATTGACGGGGTACCCGCCCCGCTGAACCTGGGTAAATTCCAGGAGAAGGGCGTTACCTATGTGGCCCTGGCCCCCATGGCCCAGGTGTTGGAGCCCAGCGTGGAGATTGGCTGGGACGGCTCCACGGTCAAGGTCTGCTCCGGGCGCCTGGTGCTCACCGCCAAGGTCGGACAGCTGTATATGGTGGCCAACGGCCGCTATTTGTACCTCCACGAGGGGGTGCGAATGGTCAACGACATGGTGACCGTGCCGCTGTGGGCCATGGTGAAGGCCTTTGACGCCACGATAAGCTGGGATGCCGCCACCTCCACCGTCAGCGTCACCCGTGGCTCTGGAGGAATCGTGTCCGGCCAGAGCTACTATGACCAGGAGGATTTGTTCTGGCTGTCCCGGGTCATTTACGCCGAAAGCGGCAACCAGCCCCTGGAGGGACAGATGGCCGTGGGCAACGTGGTGATGAACCGGGTGGCCAATCCCATCTACCCCAACACCATCCAGGGCGTGCTGGCCCAGAAGAACCAGTTCAGCACCTATCAGTCCGGCGCGCTGGCCTACCGTACCCCAAACGAGAGCAGCGTCATCGCCGCCAAGCTGGTGCTGGACGGCGGTGTGGTGGAGGAGACAAAGGGAGCGCTATATTTTGACTCCGCAGTCAGTAGCTGGGCCTCCCGCAACCGGGAATTTGCCATTAAGCTTGGGGGACACAAGTTCTATTACTAAGTTTACGAAAACAGGACCGCCGGAAGGCGGTCCTGTTTCCTGTCCTTCCGGCCGGGGCTGGGAAAAACAAAAATAGGGGGTTCCTTTTTTGTATATTCATGTATATAATAACATGAGATGCGGTGTGAGCCTTATCCGGTGGGAGGAATTTACGATATGACAAGAAGCACGGCCCGCGAGATTGCGGTACACCTTATTTTTTCCCTGAGCTTTGGGCATCAAAGCGCCCAGGAACTGATGGACAGCCAGTTAACCCGCCGGCGCTTCCAGGAGCTGGCGGAGGATATGCCTCTTTATGCCCAGTTCCCCAATGAAAAGCAGGAGAAGTACATCCGGGAACTGGTCCAGGGCGTATTTTCCCATGGGGCGGAGCTGGACGACTATATCAGCCGGTATGCGGTGGGGTGGTCCTTTGCCCGCATTCCCCGGATGGCCGCCGCCATCATGCGCACCGCCATGTATGAGGTGCTGTATATGCCGGATATTCCCAACGCCGCCGCCATCAACGAGGCGGTGGAGATTGCCAAAAACTATGAGCCCCAGGAGGTAGTCTCTTTCCTCAACGGAATTCTGGGCTCTTTCGTCCGGGCCGAATTTGCGGACGCTCCGCCGAAGCCGGAGAAGAAAGAGACCCGCGCCGGGGCGGACGTGCCGGAAAGCGGAGACTGAAGTCATGACCGTACTGGGGCTGGACACCAGCAACTACACCACCTCGCTGGCGGTCTTTGACGGCAGCGGGGGATATAACCTCAGCCGCCTGCTGGCCGTTCCGGCCGGCCAGCTTGGCCTGCGCCAGAGCGAGGCCCTCTTTCAGCATATCCGCGCCCTGCCCCAGCTGTTCTCCCAATTAGCGGGGGAGGGGTGGCTGAAAGGGCTGTCCGCCGTGGGGGCAAGCACCAGGCCCCGGGCGGTGGAAGGCTCCTATATGCCCTGCTTTCTGGCGGGGGCCTCGCAGGGCGAGGGGGTGGCCCGGACGCTGGGAATCCCGTTTTTTGCCCATTCCCACCAACAGGGGCATTTGGCCGCCGCCGCCTGGTCGGCCGGACGGCTGGACCTGCTGGACAGCCCCTTTCTGGCCTGGCACCTGTCCGGGGGCACCACAGAACTGTTGAAGGTGGAGCCGCAGGGCTGGTCGGTGCGGGCAGAGATTGTGGGCGGGACCAGCGACATTTCCGCCGGACAGCTCATCGACCGCTCCGGTGTGCTGCTGGGCCTGCCATTCCCCGCCGGTAAAGAGCTTGACCGGCTATATGGGCAGGGGGAGGGCGAGGAGAAGTACCGGATAAAACTGGACGGCTTGACCTTCTCTCTGTCCGGCATGGAAAATAAGGTCCGCCGGATGGTACAGGCGGGCCGCGGGCCGGGGGAGGTGGCCCGGTTTGTGCTGGATACGGTGACGGGGGTGGTGGTGCGGACCACCCTGCGGGCTATGGAGCGCTGGCCTGGGCTGCCGGTGCTGTGCTCTGGGGGAGTGGCCTCTAACACCCGTCTGCGCCAGGCCATGGAGCGCGCCTGCTCCGCTGTGTTCGCCGGCGCGCAGTACTCCACCGACAACGCCATGGGCACCGCCATCCTCACCTGGCGCGCCCTGCAGGCGGGGGAGGCGGGCCAATGAATGAGAGAAGTATCCTGACTCCCTCACAGGTCAGCCGGTACATCAAAGGCTTCATGGATCAGGACCGGCTGCTGTCCGGCTTGATGGTCCGGGGGGAGCTGTCCAACTATAAGGTCTATCCTTCCGGTCACCACTATTTTTCTCTGAAGGACGCCCAGGGCAGTCTGCGGTGCGTTATGTTCCGCAGTGACGCCCAGTCCCTGCGCTTCCGGCCGGAAAACGGGATGCAGGTCATTGCCGCCGGCCGGGTCACCGTCTTTCCCAGAGACGGGCAGTATCAGCTCTACTGCGCCCGCCTGACCCCAGAGGGGGTGGGGAATCTGGCGCTGGCCTTTGAGCAGCTGAAGCAGCGGCTGGCCGGCGAGGGACTGTTTGATGCGGCCCATAAAAAGCCCCTTCCCAGATTCCCCGGCGTCATTGCCCTGATAACCTCGCCCGCGGGCGCCGCCGTGCGGGATATGCTGCGGATTCTGCGCGTGCGATGGCCGGCGGCGCAGGTGCAGATTTTGCCCGTGCGGGTTCAGGGAGAGGGGGCCGCTCAGGAGATTGCCGGGGCCATCCGCATGGCCAATTCTCTTGGAACGGCCAGTCTGATTATCACCGGGCGGGGCGGCGGCTCTATGGAAGACTTGTGGGCCTTCAATGAGGAGATTGTGGCCCGGGCCATTTATCACTCGGAGATTCCGGTCATTTCGGCGGTTGGCCACGAACCGGATGTGACCATTTCAGATTTTGTGGCCGACCTGCGCGCCTCCACCCCCTCCAACGCCGCGGAGCTGGCGGTCCCGGAGCAGAGCGAGATTAGAAACAGCCTGCGCGCCGCCGGACAGCGGCTGCAAAGGCGCATGAAGCTGCGCCTGGAGAACAGCCGGGACCTTTTGGCGCGGCGGGCCGCCAGCCGCGGTATGCGGGACCCGGGGACCTATGTGCGGGACAAGCGGCTGCTGCTGGACTATCAGAGCCGGCGGCTGACCGCCGGACTGGAGCGCGTTCTGGCCGGGCGGCGGGAGCGGCTGGCCACCCTGGCCGCCGGGCTGGACGCCATGAGTCCGCTGAAGGTGCTGGGCAGGGGCTACGCCATTGCCCAAAAGCCTGACGGCCGGGTCATTGCCCGCCAGGAGGACGCAGCCCCCGGTCAGGAATTTACGCTGACGGTGTCAGATGGGACCCTGCCCTGCCAGGTATTGGACAAGGAGCGGCCGGCGCGTGGGGAAAGGAGGGGACGGAATGTCCGCAAAAAAGAAACTTGATTTTGAACAGTCCATGGCCCGTATCGAGGAGATTGTCAGCCTGCTGGAGCGGGGGGACGCCCCGCTGGAACAGGCGATGGCCCTGTTTGAGGAGGGGGCAAAGCTGCTTCGCAGCTGTACCGCCCAACTGGACCAGGCGGAGCAGAAGGTGACGCTGATCACCATGGACCAGAACGGCGAGCTGAGAGAGGAACCCTTTCATGGAGAAGACTGACATGGAAAAGGACTTTACAGAGCTTTTGGCAGAGGACCAATCTTTGATAGAGCGGCGCCTGGGGGAGCTGTTTCAGGACAGTCCCCGCTTTGCGGACCTGCAGGAGGCCATGGAGTATTCCCTGTTGGCCGGTGGCAAGCGCATCCGGCCGGTGCTCACCCTGGAGGTGTGCCGGATGTGCGGCGGCGAGGTCCAGCTTGCGCTGCCGCTGGCCTGCGCCGTGGAGATGATTCATACCTATTCGCTGATTCACGATGACCTGCCCGCCATGGATGACGACCAGCTGCGCCGCGGCCGGCCCACCAACCACGTGGTCTATGGGGAGGCCACCGCCATTTTGGCGGGAGACGGCCTGCTTACAGCCGCCTTTGAGCAGGTCTGTGCCGCGCGCTTGCCCGCGCCGCAGATTGTGGAGGCGGCGGCCTGCCTGGCCCGGAACGCCGGCCCTGCGGGGATGGTGGGCGGTCAGGCTTTGGATATGGCGGGGGAGGGCCGGGCGCTGACCCGGCCGGAGCTGGAGCAGCTCCAGAGTCTGAAAACCGGGGCGCTGATTTGTGCCGCCGCGGACCTGGGCTGTATCGCCGCCGGTGGGACGCCGGCGCAGCGCGCCCAGGTCCGCGCCTATGCGCTGGCTCTGGGCCGGGCCTTTCAGGTCCGGGACGATATGCTGGACGTAATCAGCTCGGACCAGGAGCTGGGAAAAAATACCGGCTCTGACCAGGCCAACGAAAAGACTACCTTTGTTACAACCCTGGGGCTGGATGGGTGCGCCCAGCTGGTGGAAGAACTCACCCGGGAGAGCGTTCGGGCATTGGACGGATTTTCCGCCCCCGGATTCCTAATCTGGCTGGCCGAGACTCTGGCCGGGCGGAAGGCCTGAGGCAGCCCGGGCAGGAATCCTCGTTGCAGGCGCGAGAGAAAGGCGGGGTGTTTTGAACGATTCGATTGGGTTTCTCACAGGGAATTTGCCCCTGGACCTGGCTGTTGTGGCCTGGTTTGTGGCGCAAAGCGCCAAGATGGTCATCAACCTCATTCGGGGGCGGGGCGTCGCCCTGAGGCGCATCCTGGGAAGCGGGGAGATGCCCAGCTCCCACTCGGCCTTCGTCTGCGCCGCCACCGCCTCCATCGGGGTGCTGCGCGGCTGGCACAACCCGCTGTTCTCCCTGTCGGCGGTGGTGGCCCTTGTGGTCATGTACGACGCGTGCAATGTGCGCCGGGCGGCGGGGGAACAGGCCAAGCTGCTCAATTATGTGGTGGAGCATTGGGAGCAGCTGCCCCAGGAGTTCAAGGAGAAAAAACGGCTCAACGAGCACCTGGGCCACACGTTGCCCCAGGTGCTGGTGGGCGCCCTGTTGGGAACCGCCATCGGCCTTGGGGGCTCCATTCTCCTGCAATAACGGTTCTGCGGGCGGGCTTCGCCTGTGAAATTGTGAGGGATCAAGTTTTGCTGAAGGAAAGAAGAGAACAGCCCCATCCGCTGCTGGAGGAGCTGGACGACCGGCAGGCCGCAGAGCTGTGCGGCAAGTTGCGCAGGGAGCTGATTGAGGACGTGGCCGCCACCGGCGGCCATCTGGCCTCTAACTTGGGGGCCGTTGAGCTGACCGTGGCCATCCACCGGGTATTTGATACCCGCTTGGACCGGCTGGTCTTTGACGTAGGGCACCAGTGCTACCCCCATAAAATGCTCACCGGCCGCAGGGAGGCCATGTCCACGCTGCGGCAATACGGCGGAATTGCCGGTTTTCCAAAGCCGGGGGAGAGCATCCACGACGCCTTTATTGCCGGTCACGCCTCCAACTCGGTGGCGGTGGCGCTGGGGATGGCCCGGGCCAGGACCCTGCTGGGGGAGGATTATCGGGTGGTGGCCCTGATTGGAGACGGGGCCCTCACGGGAGGGCTGTCCTATGAGGGGTTGTCCAACGCCGGCAGCAGCGGGCAGCAGCTGCTGGTCATTTTGAACGATAACGGGATGTCCATCACCCCGAATGTGGGCGGCGTGGCGGAGCATCTGGCCCGCCAGCGCCTTCGCCCCACTTACCTGGCCTTTAAAAAGTGCTATCAGAATGTGATGAAGGCCACCGCGGTGGGCCGCTTCCTGTACCGGGGCCTCCACCGGGTCAAGCAGGCGCTGAAGCAGAGCCTGCTGCCCTGCAGTATGTTTGAGGATATGGGCTTTCGTTATCTGGGGCCGGTGGACGGCCATGACCTGCCCTATCTGACAGAAATCCTCCGCTATGCCAGCGCCCTGGATGGGCCGGTCCTGCTCCATGTCAAAACGGTGAAGGGAAAAGGGTTCCCGCCGGCGGAGGAGAATCCAGACGCCTTTCACGGGGTTGCCCCCTTTGATTCCATCACCGGCCGGCCCAAACGTCAGGCCGGGGAGACCTTTTCCGCCGTGTTTGGCAAAACGCTGCTCCGCCTGGCCCAGCGGGATTCCCGGGTGTGCGCCATCACCGCCGCCATGATGAGCGGCACCGGGCTGGAGCCCTTTGCCCGCCAGTTCCCAGAGCGGTTTTTCGACGTGGGAATTGCGGAGGGCTGCGCGGTGTCCATGGCCGCGGGCATGGCCAAGCAGGGGGCTATCCCTGTGTTTGCGGTGTACTCTACCTTTCTTCAGCGCTCCTATGATATGCTGATTCATGATATGGCCATTGAAAATCTCCACGTCGTGCTTGGGGTGGACCGGTCCGGTCTGGTGGGAGAGGACGGAGAGACCCACCACGGCCTGTTTGACGTGGCCTATCTGGACAGCGTGCCCCACATGACTGTGCTGGCTCCCTCCAACTTCCGGGAGTTGGAGGAGATGCTGGAGTTTGCCCTGTTTCATGTCCAGGGGCCGGTGGCGCTCCGGTATCCCCGGGGGGGAGAGGGGGCGTTCGTCCATTCCTCCGGCGGCGCCCCCACGGCGGTGATTCGTCCGGGCAAGGACATCACGCTGGCCGGCTATGGGATGGAGATAAACCAGGTGCTGGAGGCGGCCCAGCTGTTGGCCCAGCGGGGGGTGGAGGCCGAGGTGGTCAAGATAAACCGCCTTACCCCGCTGGACGCCGGAGAGGTGTGCCGGTCTGTGAAAAAAACCGGCGTGCTGCTGACCGCGGAGGAGTGCGCCGGGCAGGACTGCGTGGGGCTACGCCTGGCCGCTGAGCTGGAGCGGTCCGGAATCTCCGCCAAAGTGGAGCTGCTGCACTGCGGAGACGGCCTTGTCACCCACGGGGAGGCCGGGCTGCTGAAAAACGCCCTGTCCCTGGATGGGGCCGGAATTGCGAACCGGGCGCTGGAGGTGCTGGGCCGTGGCTAAACAGAGACTGGATGTGGCGCTGACCCAGCGTGGACTAATCGAGAGCCGCCAGAAGGCCCAGGCCGTCATTATGGCAGGAGAGGTCTTTGTCAACGGCCAGCGGCAGACCAAGGCGGGCGCCCCCGTGACAGAGGGGGACCAAATCGAGCTGCGGGGAAAGAGTCTGCGCTATGTGAGCCGGGGCGGCCTGAAGCTGGAAAAGGCCATGCAGCTGTGGCCCATCGATTTGAATGGCGCCGTGTGCGCTGACATCGGGGCCTCCACCGGCGGGTTTACCGACTGTATGCTCCAAAACGGGGCCAGACTGGTCTATGCTGTGGATGTGGGGTACAATCAGCTGGACTGGCGGCTGCGCACCCACCCCAAGGTGGTGTGTATGGAGCGGACCAACGCCCGCTATCTTACCGCGGAGCAGCTGCCCCAGCCCTTGGATTTTTTCTCCGTGGATGTATCCTTTATCTCCCTGAGCCTGATTTTGCCCCCGCTGTGTCCGCTGGTTCGGGAGGGGGGACAGGCGGTCTGTCTGGTCAAGCCCCAGTTTGAAGCGGGAAGGGAAAAGGTGGGCAAGCACGGTGTGGTCCGGGACCCCGCCGTCCACCTCGAGGTGCTGGAGCGCTTTTTGGGCCACGCAGGCCAGGCGGGATTTACCGTAAAGGACATGACCTTTTCACCAATTAAGGGCCCTGAGGGAAACATCGAATACCTTGCCTATCTCCAGAGGGGGGAGGGGCCGGCCTGGGCCGGCAGCCTGTCTGAACTGGTGGAGCAATCCCACAGCGCCTGGAAGGGAGATCAGCCGTGAAAATTGTTCTCAGCTCCAACCCCTATCGGGACAAAGGCCTGCGGACCGCGTTGGAGGCCGGAAAGATTTTAGAGCGCGCCGGCGCGCAGACCGTGCTCTGTCTGCCCTTTCAGCCCAAGAAAGGGGACCGGCTGGAGCTCCCCCGGCAGGTGACGCTGTCTACCTTAGAGCAGCAGCTCCCCTGCGCGGATATGCTGATTTGCTTTGGGGGCGACGGTACCATTCTGCACGCGGCCCGAGACGCCGCCCTGCACGAGGTGCCCGTTTTGGGGGTCAATATGGGGAGCGTCGGCTTCATGGCGGAGCTGGAGCGGGGAGAGCTGTCCCGGCTTTCCGGCCTGACCGGCGGCCACTACACCACGCAGTCCCGTATGATGCTGGATGTCCGGGTTCTGCGGGGAGAGCGGGAGATCAGCCGGGACCTGGCCCTCAACGACGCGGTCATCTCCAAGGGCTCCATGGCCCGAGTGGGTGAGATGGAGGTGCTGGCAGATGGCGTAAAGGTCTCGTCCATTACAGGGGATGGCGTAATTGTCGCTACGCCGACAGGCTCCACCGCCTACTCCATGTCCGCCGGGGGGCCCATCGTGGAGCCCACTTCAGAGTGCATGGTGGTCACGCCGGTCTGTGCCCACCAGCTATCCGCCAGGAGCCTGGTGCTGGGGGCGGACCGGGTCATTACAGTCCGCTTGCCCAGAGGGACACGCAAGTGTTTGTACTTGTCCGCGGACGGCGGCAAGGCCATTCGCCTCACCGGCGGGGACCGGGTGGAAATCAGCCGCTCTGAGCGCTGCACCAAGCTGGTACAGCTGTCTGAACGGAGCTTTTACCGAATCATCAGTCAGAAGTTAGGAGGGGGCGCCCCATGAAAAACGCGCGGCAGAGTGAAATTGTAAAAATCATCCAATCCATGGACATTGAAACCCAGGACCAGCTGCTGGAAGAGCTGCGCGCCCGCGGCTACCGCGCCACCCAGGCCACCATTTCCCGGGACATCAAGCAGCTGCGTATGGTTATGGAGCTGACCGGCAGCGGCGGCTACCGCTACGCCATGTCCGACCGGAAAGTGTCCGCCGCGGCGGACGCCAGGCTGCGCAACATTTTTAAAGAGGGGGTCGTCTCTGCCGACGTGGCCCAGAACATTGTGGTGGTGCGCACCATGCCCGGCCTGGCCTCCGCCGCCTGCTCCGCCCTGGACGGCATGAAGATTGACGGCATGGTGGGCAGCCTGGCCGGCGACGATACCGGAATCCTGATTATGCGGGACAACGCGGCCGCCCAGCAGTTCAACAGCGACATCCACAAGCTGTTAAAATAACAGATGAAGGGGGGAGGGGAGATGCTTTCCCTGCTCCACATTGAGAATATCGCCATCATTCAGTCGGCGGACATCACCTTCGACGAGGGATTCAACGTCCTCACCGGTGAGACCGGCGCGGGCAAGTCCATTGTCATCGACGCCATCAGCGCGGTATTGGGCGAGCGGACCAGCCGCGAGCTGATTCGCACTGGAGCCAAATCCGCCCTGGTTACGGCGGCCTTTACCGGGGGGCTGCCCCTCCAGTGGCTGGAGGAGAACGGCTTTCCGGCCCAGGAGGAGCTGGTCCTCCAGCGGGAGCTGCAGGGGGATGGCAGGAATGTGTGCCGGGTGAACGGCCGGCCGGTGACGGTGGCTCAGCTGCGGCAGCTGGGGAGTCAGCTGCTGAATATCCACGGCCAGCACGACGGCCAGCAGCTGCTGGATCCGGCCTGTCACCTGGACTACTTGGACAGCTTTGGCAAGACCGCCCCTCTGCTGGAGGCGTACCGCGCCGCCTACCGGGAAGTGGCCGCCCTGCGCGGTCAAATCGCCGCTCTGGAGATGGACGAGGCCGAGCGCACCCGCCGGGTGGACACGCTGGAGTATCAAATCAGAGAGCTGGAGCACGCCCAGCTTCGCGCTGGAGAGGATGCGGAGCTGGACGCCAGGAAGTGTCTCCTGCGGGGGGCCGGCAAGCTGATGGACGCCGTTCAGCAGGCCCGCCTTGCCATGCAGGGCGGCGAGGACAGCTCTGGGGCCTGCGACCTGATTGGCCAGGCGGAGGGGGCCGTGCGCTCGGTAGCCAAGCTGGGGCCCCAGCTGGAAGAACTGGGGGAGAAGCTGGCCGTCCTGCGCAGCGCGGCAGAGGATGTGTCGGAGTATATCCGGGAGTTTGAGGACAGCCTCGATTTCTCCCCGGAGGAGCTGGACCGGCTGGAGAGCCGGCTGGATGTGCTCTACCGCCTGAAGAAAAAATACGGCCCCACGGTGGACGATATGCTGGCCTATCTGGACAGCTGCCGCGGGGAGCTGGAGCGGATACAGGACGCAGATGACTCCCTTCAGCGCCTCAACAGAGCGTTGGACGAGGCCAGGGCGCAGGCGCTTGCCCGCGGCGCGGCCCTCTCCCAGGGCCGCAGGACAGCCGCGGAGGCGCTGCAGCGCCGGGTCCAGGAGGAGCTGCGGCAGCTGGATATGCCAAAGGTCCAATTTGTCACCGACTTTGCCCCCAGCGCCGGACAGGATGGGATGGACGAGACAGGGCTGGACCAGGTCCAGTTCCTTATGTCGGCCAACTTAGGCGAGGCGCTGCGCCCCATCCAGAAGGTGGCCTCTGGCGGAGAGCTGGCCCGCATTATGCTGGCGCTGAAAAATGTATTGGCGGAGGACGACGGGGTGGGGACCCTGATTTTTGACGAGGTGGACACAGGCGTGTCCGGGCGGGCTGCCCAGAAAGTGGCCGAGAAGATGGCCGACGTGGCCCGGCACAAGCAGGTGCTGTGCGTCACCCACCTGCCGCAAATTGCCGCCATGGCGGACACGCACTTTTTGGTGGAGAAAGGAGAGCGGGACGGGCGCACCTATACCAGCGTGGAGCGCTTGGAGCGCGCCGGCAGAATCGAGGAGCTGGCGCGGCTTGTGGGCGGCGCCCGAATCTCCCAAACGCTGCGGGAGAGCGCCTCGGAGCTGCTGGAGCAAGCCGGCCGCTACCGCGCGGCCCGGCAGTGAGCTGCATTGTATGAAAAGGCGGCCGGTATCCACTGGGATACCGGCCGCCTTTTGTGCCGCTCAGGAAATGGCAAAAAAGGTTCTAAGCTGTCCGTAGAGGATGAAGGCCATACCGATGGGGCAGGTCACATAGATGCAAAATTGATAGTAGCGGTAGAGCCGGTTGGAAAAGGGCTGCCCGCACTGGCGCACCTCATCCCGGACCAGGGTGGGGCGGATGGCCCAAATCATGAAGGACATCAGCAGCGCCCCCAGGGGCATGGCCACCCCTTCGGAAATAAAGTCCATGAAGTCCAGCCACGAGGCGCCCAGAGTCCGGCCAGTCTCCTGGAAAGGAATCCAAAGCCCATTGGACCCCAGGCCGTCGGCGGCCACTAAAACCGCTTCCGCCAGGACGGCCAGGCTGACAAGGCCAACTACCAGGCCGCGATTTGGGGTTTTCCCCCTGGCTGTCTGGTGGTCCAGGATAAAGGTGACCAGCACCTCGGTGAGGGCGATGGCGGAGGTGATGGCGGCCAAGGTGACAAACAGGAAGAACAGCACGCCGAAGGCCGGGCCGATGGCTCCCATGGAGTTGAACACATCCTGCATGGTGATAAACAGCAGCTTCGGACCGGCCAGCTCGGCCCCCTCGCCCCCCAGGGCAAAGGCGGAGGGGAGAATGGCCAGGCCGGCCATCACCGCCACCGTGGTGTCAGAGAGGATGACAATCAGGGAGTTTTTGACCAGACTCTCCTTTTTGCTCAGATAAGAGCCATAGGTGACCGTAATTCCCATGGCCAGGGACAGGGAGAAAAACATCTGTCCGCCGGCGGCGGAGAGGACCTCCAAAAATCCGTCCAGGGTAGTGAAGGGCTCCCAGTTGGGGGTGAACATGAACTTCAGCCCCTCGGAGGCGCCGGGAAGGGTGACGGCCCGGATGATGACAATCAGCAGGGCAATGGCCAGCGCCGGCATACCGATTTTATTAAACTTCTCGATACCGTCTTTGATTCCGCCCCGGATGATGAAAAAACCAAGGGCGATGAACAGAAGGGTAAAGAAAATGGCCATGGGCTGGTTGGCGAGTATTTGGGCGAAGGTCTCCGCCCCGCTGGCGCGGGACAGCCCACCGGCGCCCAGCAGCTCCATCCCGTTGAGGAACATATATTCCACGCAGTAGGCGCCCAGCACGGAATAAAAGCTGAGAATCAGAAACGGGGAGAGCATAGCCAGAAAGCCCAGCAGCGTGCCCATGGGACCGCCCACAGTCCGGTAGCTGACCAGCACGCTATGCCCCACTTTGCGCCCGATGGAAAGCTCGGTGAGCATGATAGGGAAGCCCACCAAAACGCCCAAAGCCAGGTAGACAATCAGAAACGGGAAGCCCCCGTATGTCCCCATTTTATACGGGAATCCCCAGATATTTCCAAGCCCGACGGCGGCGCCCACGGTGGCCATGAGAAACCCTAAGTTGCTGCCCCACTGGCCCCGTTGATGTTTTTGCTCCATATTTGTCTCTCCTTCTTTCTTCTGGCAGACAACACAGATAGATTGTCAGAAAATAAAAGTCGAGGTTTATTTTATCAGCAGCCCGGAGCATAGTCAACTGAAATAACAGAACTTGAACAGGGTCCGTCTTTTACGGGGGTGTCATTTTTCCGGCTCCCTGGCGCCGCTGTGCCAGGATGCCCGCGATGATGGACACAAGGAAGACCGCTCCCCAAATGGCCCAGCCATCGTGGCCATGCCCCCACCGCGCGCCTTCCGGGTTAGGCCCCCATATCATTCCGAACACCAGCCCAATCACAAACCCGGCCAGTGTGGTATAGGAAAAGCGATATGCCCCCAAAAGGGCGGGAATCGCGGACACTGCCATTGCATACCAGAAGCAGTTGCTGCTAAGGAGCCAACCATAGAGATAACTGTGTTCTCCTGCCGGTTTTTCTGTAAAAAGCCAGCCCATAAGACTGTTCTGAGACGGCTCACACCAGATGATTCGGCCGGTGAGATAGAGCAGGAGATACCCGGCGGCAATCAACAGGGCGGTGAGGAGATTCCGCTTTTGACGCCGCTTTTTTTCCACAGCCTTTTTCTCTTCCTCCATTTTATACAGGGAATAAACCTGCTGCGCCAGAGCCGTTCCCCCTTCCTGCGGGGAGGAGGGCAGCAGGCCGGCGGTCGTGCCAAATATCTCGGATAGCTTGAAGAGATTTTCTGTGCTTGGGGTGGACTGATTTGATTCCCATTTTGTGACCGCCTGGCGGCTGACGCCGGCTAACGCGGCGAGCGCCTCCTGTGAGATTCCCGCCTTTTGCCGGCAAGCCCGGATTCGTTCTCCCAACGTCATGGCCTGCGCCTCCTTTTCAGCGTAATTATACCGCAAATTGCCGTCCAAGACCACCAACTATATGGCAACTATCGGTTGCCATATAAAAATTTGCGCTGTTTTATCCCGGCGCCAGTGGCATGGAAGACCGGACGGATGGGGGATTCATTCCGCGAAAATCGGGAGTTTTGCCGTTGACAACCGGAGAAAACTGTGATAAAGTCAGTACCACTGTGAGGAAAAGGACAAGTAGCCCAGACGCTCCCTGCCCAGAGAGCCCCCAGGCCGGTGAAATGGGGGAGAGGGATTCTGTGGCGAATACCCCTTGGAGCAGCCGCCCGAACCGCGCCGCGCAGTAGGGGACAGGCCGGTCTTGCGCCCGTTACCGCGCCGGGGTCACGCACCCCATGAGGCCGCCTCCGCGAGGGGACGGCGAAGCCAGAGGTGGTACCGCATATTGATGCCCTCTGTCCAGTTTGGACAGGGGGCATTTTTGGGAAAGTGGGGGAGAATCGCATTTGACAGGTGAAAAACAAGGGGCGCCTCTGGTGTTCCTGGCCGCTGTGCTCTACAGCATCGGGGGGCTTTGTATCAAAGTGATTCCCTGGAACGGAATGTCCATCAACGGTGGACGCACGGCCATCGCCCTTGTGGTTATCGGCGCCTATCTGCTGTGGACCCGGCACCCGCTCAAGTGGAACCGGTGGGTCGCGTTGGGCGCGGTGTCGGTGTTTGGGGCCACCGCGCTGTTCTCCCTGGCCAACAAAATGACCACCGCCGCCAACGCCATTGTCCTGCAGTTCACCGCGCCCATCTTTGTAATGCTGTTCTCCGCCCTGTTTTTCCGCAAAAAACCCCGCCGGCTGGATTTGACAGCCTGCGCCGTGGTCTTTGCGGGGGTGCTGTTTTTCTTTGTGGACAGCCTGTCCGCTGGGGGCGGCCTTGGCAATCTGCTGGCCCTGCTGTCTGGAATCAGTTATGCCGGTGTGTTCCTTATGAACGAGCTGCCGGACGGGGACGCCATCTCCTCGGTATTCTGGGGGGACGCTCTGTCCGCCCTGGCGGGGCTACCCTTTTTGCTGGGGGAGACGGAGTTCTCCTCTACCGCTATGACCAGCCTGCTGGTGCTGGGGGTATTCCAGGTCGGGGTTTCCTATGTCCTGCTGTGTATCGGACTGCGGACCACGCCGCCGGTGACAGCCAGCCTGCTGTCCGGTATCGAGCCGGTGCTCAATCCGGTCTTAGTCGCCCTGTTCTACCACGAGGCCGTCGGTCCTTTCGCCCTGGCCGGAGTGGTGATTGTGGTCGTTGGCGTGGTAGGGTACAGTGTCCTGACAGGGCTCCGGGGTTCCAGGGAGCGCACGCGGGAACGAATTGCAAAGTAGCCAATGAGGGAAAATTTGAGATAAAGGAGTAGAAACCATGACCTGTTATGAGGAACTGAAGGCCCGCGGGCTGATTGCCCAGGTGACCAACGAGGAGGAAATCTCCAAGATGATTAATGAGGGCAAGGCCGTGTTTTACATCGGCTTTGACCCCACCGCCGATTCGCTCCACGTGGGCCATTTTATGGCCCTGTGCCTGATGAAGCGGCTTCAGATGGCGGGCAACCGGCCCATCGCCCTGATTGGCGGCGGCACCGGTTATATCGGCGACCCCTCCGGCCGCACCGATATGCGCAATATGATGACCCCCGAGACCATCCAGCACAACTGCGACTGCTTCAAAAAGCAGATGGAGCGCTTCATCGAGTTTGGCGAGGGGAAGGCCATGATGGTCAATAACGCCGACTGGCTGCTGAAGCTCAACTATATCGAGCTGCTGCGGGATGTGGGCGCTTGCTTCTCTGTGAACAATATGCTCCGGGCCAAGTGCTATGAGCAGCGTATGGAGAAGGGCCTGAGCTTCCTGGAGTTCAACTACATGATTATGCAGTCCTACGACTTTTACTATCTGTTCCAGCACTATGGCTGCAATATGCAGTTTGGCGGCGACGACCAGTGGTCCAATATGCTGGGCGGTACCGAGCTGATTCGCCGCAAGCTGGGCAAGGACGCCCACGCCATGACCATCACCCTCCTGCTGAACTCCGAGGGCAAGAAGATGGGCAAGACCGCCAAGGGCGCTGTCTGGCTGGACCCCAACAAGACCAGCCCTTACGAGTTCTATCAGTATTGGCGCAATGTGGGCGACGGCGACGTGCTGCGCTGCCTGCGGATGCTCACCTTCCTGCCCATGGAAGAAATCGATGCAATGGACCAGTGGGAGGGCAGCCAGCTCAACCGTGCCAAGGAGATTTTGGCCTTTGAGCTTACCAAGCTGGTCCACGGCGAGGAGGAGGCGGAGAAAGCCCAGCAGGCCGCCAAGGCCCTTTTTGTGGGCGGCGGGGACATGAGCAATGTGCCCACCACCGTCCTGTCCCAGGACGAGCTGGCGGACGGCGCCATCGGTATCCTGGACCTGATGGTCCGCTGCGGGCTGGCTCCCTCCAAGAAGGAGGCCCGCCGCCTGGTGGAGCAGGGGGGGGTTACCGTCAACGAGGAGAAGGTGACCGACCCCAACACCGGCTATACCGCCGCCCAGCTCTCCGGCGAGGGCCTGATGGTCCGCAAGGGCAAAAAAGTGTTCCATAAAGTCCAGCTGTAAAAAACCGCCCTCCGGCGCCTGCCGGAGGGCGGTTTTCAAAATCCCCCCAGCTCCCGCACCACTGCCGAGGCCATGGCCAGACCCGCGGCGGCGGGGACAAAGGGGAGAGAACCCGGTGTGTCCCGGCGGGCGGTGCTGCCGGGCCGGGTGTCTGTTCCAGCGGGGAGTTCCGCCTGGATGGGCCGGGCGGGAGAGCGGGGTTCCTCGGGGGACCAGACCACCTTCAGGTGCTGGATACCACGCCTGCGCAGCTCCTTGCGCATCACCCGGGCCAAGGGGCAGTTGACCGTTTTGGCCAGGTCGGTCACCACGCAGGCGGTGGGATTCAGTTTGTTCCCTGTGCCTAAGGCGCTGATGATTCTGACCTGTAAGGCGACACACCTTGTCACCAGCTCCAACTTAGCGGCCACCGTGTCGATACAGTCGGCCACATAGTCATATTGTGTCAGGTCGACCTGGCCGGCATTTTGGGGGAGATAAAACATCCGGATGGCCCGCACCTGGCAGTCCGGGTTGATGTCCCGGACCCGCTGGGCCATCACCTCGGCCTTGGGCTTTCCCAGGGTAGAGTGGAGGGCGGCCAACTGCCGGTTCAAATTGCTCTCAGACACGGTGTCATCGTCATACAGATGCAGCGTGCCCACCCCCGCCCGGGCCAGGGCCTCCACGCAGTAGCCGCCCACGCCCCCAACGCCGAACACGGCGACCCTGGCGTTTTTCAGCCGCTCCAGCGGGGCGTCCCCCACCAGCAGGCGGGTGCGGATAAATTGATCGGACATCTCTGCCCCTCCTTGCTCAGAATGAATACGCTGGGGCCTCGGGCCGCGCCGGAAAAATGGGAAAGGCGCGGAGCCGGACCGCCCCGCGCCCTGAACGCCTTCAGCCTTGCCCAAAACCGGAAACACCAATTATTTCACCAGCATACTCATATCATACAGCCCGGGCTTTTTGACCCCGGCGAGATACTTGGCCGCCTCCACCGCCCCCTGGGCGAAAATCTCCCGGGAGAGGGCGGTGTGGCGAATCTCCACAACCTCGTCGTGACCGGCAAAAATAATCTCGTGTTCCCCCACGATGGTGCCGCCCCGGACGGCGGAGATACCGATTTCCTTTTTCTCTCTGGGGCGGCGGACAGAATGCCGCTCGTAGACATACTCGGTCTCATGGCCGCAGGCGGACGCGGCGGCGCCGGCAATCATCAGGGCGGTGCCGGATGGGGCGTCCACCTTGCGGCGGTGGTGCCGCTCCACAATCTCAATGTCATAGCTGCCGCCCAGGACCGAGGCGGCCTTCCGGACCAGTTCCAGCAGCACATTGATGCCCAGAGACATATTGGCAGAGCGGAAGATGGGGACCACCTGTGCCGCAGCCCGCACCTGGTCCTCCTGCTCTGGCGTATAGCCGGTGGTGGCCAGGACAAGGGGGGTTCCGGTGCTTTGCGCGAAGTCCAGCAGCCCTTCCAGCGCGGCGGGGGAGGAGAAGTCGATGAGCGCATCCGCCCGGCCGGAGAACAGGGCGGGGGAGGTGTAGACGGGAAACTCCCGGTCCGAGGCACCCAGCACATCGAAGCCGGCGGCCACCTCCACCCCGGCGCCGGCGGCGCACAGGTCCGCCACTGCCCGGCCCATATGGCCGTTACATCCAGAAATGATTATCTTGAGCATGGAACGCACTCCTTCTCCCCGGCGCGGGACCCGGGGCTGTTGTCAGTTCAGCAGGCCGCAGCGCTCCATACAGGCGCGCAGGACGGCCAAATTCTTTTCAGACATTTCACACAGGGGAAGGCGCAGGGGACCGGCCTGCATCCCCATCAGGTTCATAGCCGTTTTGACAGGGATGGGGTTGACTTCGCAGAACAGGGCGTCAATCAGGTCCATATACTGAATCTGAAGTTTGGAGGCGGCGGCGAAGTCGTTGTCCAGACACAGATGACTCATTTCCACCATGACCTCCGGAATGATGTTGGAGGCCACGGAGATAACGCCCTGGGCCCCGAGGGCCATCATGGGGACCACCTGGTCGTCGTTGCCAGACCAGATGTAGAAATCCTCGGGGCACAGGTAGCGGGTGTGGGCCAGCAGGGAGAAGTTGCCGCTGGCCTCCTTGACGCCGTTGATTTTGGGATTTGCGGACAAAATCCGATAGGTCTCGGCGGTGAAGGAGACCCCGGTGCGGCCAGGGACATTGTAGAGAATAATGGGCAGCTGGGTGCGGTCGGCAATGTACTCGTAGTGCTTGATTAGACCCGTCTGGCTGGCCTTGTTGTAATAGGGGGTCACATGGAGCAGGGCGTCCGCGCCGGAGTCCTCTGCGTGCTGGGACAGGTAAACGGCAGCGGAGGTGTCGTTGCTGCCGGCTCCGGCAATGACCTTGACCCGGTGGTCCACTCGCTTGACACAAAATTCCACGGCGGCGATATGCTCCCGAATGGACATGGTGGCCGATTCTCCGGTGGTGCCGCAGACGCACACGGCGTCCACACCGGCGGCAATCTGGCTGTCAATGAGCGTTCCAAACACGCCGTAATCAATGTTCCCGTTTTCGTCAAAGGGGGTGACCAGGGCGGGGCAGGAGCCGGTGAACACAGGAGTTCTCATGGATAGCATCCTTTCTTGCAGTCAGCAAATTTTAAAACCTGGAAGCGCAGGGGATTATTTGGCCTGAATGTATCCCTCGGCACACAGCAGTTCGGCCAGCAGCACTGCCCCGCCGGCGGCTCCCCGGAGGGTGTTGTGGGACAGGCCTACAAACTTATAGTCGTACTGGCTGTCGGGACGCAGGCGGCCGGCGGTGATGGCCATGCCGCCTTCCAGCTCCCGGTCTATCCGGGCCTGGGGCCGGTCATCCTCTTCAAAATAGTGGATGAACTGCTTGGGGGCGGAGGGCAGGCCCAGTTCCTGAGGCCGGCCCCGGAACGCGGCCCAAATCTCCTTAATCTGCTCCACGGAGGGTTTCTCCCCCCGGAAGGTGAGGAAGGTCGCGGCGGTGTGGCCGTCGGACAGCGGGACCCGGAGGCACTGGGCGGTAATAGCCGGACCGTCCGCCTTGACGATTTTGTCCCCCTCCACGCGGCCCCAGACCTTCAGAGGTTCCTGCTCGCTCTTCTCCTCCTCGCCGCCGATATAGGGAATCAAGTTGTCCACCATCTCGGGCCAGCGCTCGAAGGTCTTGCCCGCGCCGGAGATAGCCTGATAGGTGCACACCAGCACCTTGTCAAGCTCATAGCCGGCCTTCATCAGGGGGGTGAGCAGGGGGGCGTAGCTCTGTATGGAGCAGTTGGACTTAACGGCGATGAAGCCCCGGCTTGTGCCAAGACGGCGGCGCTGGGCGGGGATGACCGCAAGGTGCTCGGGATTCAGCTCTGGCACCACCATGGGGACGTCCTGCGTCCAGCGGTGGGCGGAGTTGTTGGACACCACGGGGCACTCCGCCCGGGCATACCGCTCCTCCAGGGCGCGAATCTCTTCCTTTTTCATATCTACGGCGCAGAAGACGAAATCCACCATGCTGGCGATTTTCTCCACGTCGGCCTGAGCGTCCAGCACCACCATATCCCTGGCGTTGGCCGGGATGGGGGCTTTCATGGCCCAGCGGCCGGCCACAGCCTGCTCATAGGGTTTTCCGGCGGAGCGGGGACTGGCGGCCAGGGCGGTCAGGCGGAACCAGGGGTGGTTCTCCATCAGGGTGACAAACCGCTGTCCAACCATGCCGGTGGCGCCAATGATTCCTACGTGATACTGTTTCATATGACATAACCTCCATGATGTGTCCGGGTCATTTTATGCCCCGGAGCAGGGCTCGATGAAAAAAATAAATCAGCGGCTTTTCAAGCGGCTGATTTTGTACTATAATGTCGAAAGGGCCGTCTGGGGCCGCACCGGCAAAATAACCACAAAAGCAGACAGCGCTCCATCAGGGTTGCCTGATGACAGTCGGCAGGCTGTTCGCCGGACGACCAGGCCCCGACCCACCGGCAGGTGGGACCTTCGGCGGCCCTCCCTTTTGACATGGATAAGCGGGAGCCGGCTCCCTGTCCATGCCTACTCTTGCAGGCCGCGACCTCTATCTTGCAGAATTTGATTTATCCTACCATGTTTCCCGCCGGGTGTCAAGAGACCGCGGGGGAAGAAGCACAGAAATGGAGTTGCCATCATGCGCAGACAATGGATGACCGCATTCCTGACCGCCCTCATGATAGCCGCCTCTGTCCTCCCGGCGGAAGCGGTGGCCCAGAATCGGGAGGGGGAGGTCGTGATTCGCGTGGGCCTGGCCTCGGCCAGTTCCCATGTGCCTACCGGCGAGCTGGAGGCCGCCCATCTGGAAAACGAGGACGGCTATGGCGAGGGCTACCGCTTCGGCTATTACGACGAGAATTTGGATTTTGTGGAGCTGGCCAGAACCGGTTCCGGGACCACCCAGGTGGCGGTGCTCAAGACCACCAACCTGACCTATGGGTACTCCTCCGCTCTGGACAAATATACCTATGGGGAGAACCTGTCGGGCAATATTATGGTGGGCTGCTACCATGTGCTGGTCGAAACGGGTCTGGACCGGGAGCGGGCCGAAGAGATGGCTGCCCGGTTGGACGGCGGCTTTGTGGCCTGGATCGACGGAGAATACCAGGTGCGGGCAGGCGCTTACACCACCAAGGAGGAGGCGCAGGCCGCCTTTGACAGTCTGTCCCAGGCGCTGGACGTGGTGGGTACCAGCTCCTATGGCATGAACGTGGTGGAGACGGGCAGCGGACGGATTCTCTTTCAGTACGATATGGGGCAGGGGGGCAAGCTGGCCATCCAGCCCGGCCAGAAAGACGGGGAGGAGACCCGCACCTGGTTTTCCGGCTATCACTACCGGGGCGGTTTTCAGTACCACCGCCGCAACGGCGGCAATCTCACTGTGGCCAATGTGGTGGAGCTGGAGGACTATGTAAACGGGGTCATCTGCTATGAGATGGGCCGGGAGTGGCCCCTGGAGGCCCTCAAGACTCAGGCCATGTGCGCCCGGACTTATGTGCTGAAAAGTCTGAACAAACACGACAGCTACGGCTTTGATATCTGCAACTCCTCTTCCTGTCAGGTATACCGGGGGATGGGGACCGGGAAGTCCTACGGGCCAAGCCCGACCAGCCTGCAGGCCGTGGAGGAGACCGCCGGCCTGGTCATCACCTACAGAGGAGAGCTGGCTGAGACCCCCTACTCTTCCAGCCACGGCGGCGCCAGCGAGGACGCCAAAAACGTCTGGGGCACCGATACCGTGCAGGCCCACCCCTACCTGCGGGGGGTGGTGGACCCCTATGAGTCCTATGCCGACAGCATCAACGCCAAGTCCAGCTGGACGGTCACTTACACCGCCGCCGAGCTGACCCGCCAGCTGCAAAGCAAGGGCTACGGGAGCGGCACCAGCGTGGACCATCTGGAGCTGACCTACTCCCAGCTGGGCAACGTGATTCGTCTGGTGGTCCACTGGGAGAACGGCAGGACCAGCACCTTCACCCCCAGCGGCAGCAGCGCCATCCGCGGCTGCTTTGGGGTGGACTCCATCCGCTTTACCGTCAACGGCCAGACGGTTCACCAGGGGACCCGGACGTCTGCGGCCCGCGGCTCCTCCTACGCCATCAACGGCCAGGAGGAGATTAAATCGGCGGAAGATTTGTACGCCATCTCCGGAGACGGCACGGTGAGCGCCCTGGACCGGGACGCCTATGTGATTACCGGACGGGGGAGCGTCTCCAGCCTGTCCGCCGGCCAGACCGGGGAGAGCGGCTCCACCGGGGACAATCAGGGGGGCGGCGTGGTCACGGTGTCCGGCAGCCGCTATGTCTTTGAAGGCGGCGGCTGGGGACATCAGCTGGGCATGAGCCAGTACGGCGCTTATGCCATGGCGAAGCAGGGCTTTGACTACGAGGATATCATCACCCACTACTTCCCCGGGGTAGAAATCACCCGGTACCGATACTGAGGAAAACGAGGACATTGGGATTGAAAACCGCGGATTTTGACTTTACGCTGCCCCAGGAGCTCATCGCCCAGACGCCGCTGGAGCGGCGGGACGCCTCCAGATTGATGACGCTGGACAAGGCCACCGGCCAGGTGGGGCACCACCATTTCTATGACCTGCCCGGCTTTTTGCGGCCGGGGGACTGCCTGGTGCTCAACGATTCCCGGGTCCTGCCCGCCAGGCTGATTGGCCACCGGCCCACCGGCGGCGCCTGCGAGGTGCTGCTGCTGACCGACCGGGGGGACAACTGCTGGGAGTGCCTGGTCCGTCCGGGACGGAAGCTGCGCCCGGGGGCGCAGGTCCTGTTCGGAGACGGCCAGCTCACCGCTGTTATCGAAGGGGAGCTGGACGATGGCAAGCGGCTGGTCCGCTTTCAGTACCAGGGCATTTTTTTAGAGCTGCTGGAGCAGCTGGGCAAGATGCCCCTGCCGCCCTATATCAAAGCGGAGCTCCAGGACAACGAGCGTTATCAGACCGTCTATTCCCGGGTCATGGGGTCCGCCGCCGCCCCCACCGCCGGACTGCATTTCACCCCCCAGCTGCTGGAGAAGATTCAGGAGATGGGCATAAAGGTCTGTTACGTTACCCTCCATGTGGGACTTGGCACCTTCCGCCCAGTAAAAGCGGAGGATATTGACGGGCATGAGATGCACGCGGAATTTTGCGCCATTCCCCGGGAGACGGCGGATATCATCAATCAGACCAAGCGTGAGGGAGGACGGGTCATCTGTGTGGGCACCACCTCCTGCCGCACCATCGAGAGTTTTGCCGCCGGGGACGGCACCCTGACCGAGCGCTCCGGCTGGACCAGCATCTTCATCTACCCGGGCTACCGCTTCAAGGTGCTGGACGCGCTCATCACCAATTTCCATCTGCCCCAGTCCACCCTGATTATGCTGGTGTCCGCTCTGGCCGGCCGGGAGCACGTGCTGGCCGCCTACCGGGAAGCGGTGAAAGAGCGCTACCGGTTTTTCAGTTTTGGCGACGCCATGTTTATCTCCTGATTCCCCCTTCGGAAAGGAAGGCCGCGGCGTTCAGTCTACACAGTGAGGAGCATATGTGTGTTTGAAGTTTTAAAGACCCAGGGCCGGGCCCGCCGGGGCGTGTTTAGCTGCCCCCACGGCACAGTCCAGACCCCTGTTTTTATGAATGTGGGGACCCAGGGGGCCATCAAGGGTGCCGTATCCGCCCAGGATTTGAAGGAGATTGGCTGCCAGGTGGAGCTGTCCAACACCTACCATCTGCATCTGCGCCCCGGAGACGCGGTGGTCCGCCAGATGGGGGGGCTGCACCGATTCATGGGCTGGGAGGGCCCTATGCTCACGGACAGCGGAGGGTTTCAGGTCTTTTCTCTGTCCGGGCTGCGGACGATTAGCGAGCAGGGGGTCACCTTCGCCTCCCATATCGACGGCAGGCGTATTTTCATGGGCCCGGAGGAGTCCATGGCAATTCAGTCCAATCTGGGCAGCGACGTCGCCATGGCCTTTGACGAGTGCGTGGCCAACCCCTCGCCTTACGACTATGTGGAGGCCTCCTGTGCCCGGACAACCCGCTGGCTGGAGCGGTGTGTGGCGGAGCACAGGCGGCTGAACGCGCGGCTCGATTGCGTCAATCCCGGCCAGATGCTCTTTGGAATCAACCAGGGGGGCACCTATGCCGGCCTGCGGGTGGCCCACATGAAGGAAATCTCCCAATTAGACTGCGACGGCTTCGCCATCGGCGGTCTGGCGGTGGGGGAGCCCACCCAGGTTATGTATGACATCATTGACGCGGTGGAGCCTCATATGCCCTGGAATAAGCCCCGCTATCTCATGGGGGTCGGCACCCCCTCCAACATCATCGAGGCGGTGGCCCGGGGGGTGGACTTTTTCGACTGCGTCATGCCCGCCCGGAATGCCAGGCACGGGAAGTTGTACACCTGGCGCGGCACCCTCAACATCAAAAATGAAAAATTCAAGCTGGACCCCAGGCCCATCG
>CASECK010000110.1 GCA_949286295.1 uncultured bacterium
GTCCACCAGCGCTCCGTTGAGGGTGGTCTCCAGATGCAGGTGGGACTCCATGCCCACCTCGGCGATGGCGGTGTTGCCCACGGCGCCGATGACCGTCCCCACGTCCACCGCGTCCCCTTCGGCCACCGCCGTCTCCGGCTCCAGGCCGCTGTACCAGGACTGCAGCCCGCCCCCGTGGTCCACCACCACGGTGGTGCCCATCAGGCCGTCCTCATAGACCTGGGTCACCGTGCCCCGGCTGATGGCCAGCACCTGGACCCCCTGGGCCGCGGCGATGTCCAGGCCGCCGTGGGTCCGCCAGTCCCCAAGGGTGGGGTCCAGGGAGAGGGTCTCCACGCTGAAGTCCCGCAGCACCGCCCCTTTCACCGGCCAGGTAAATACCTGGGACAGGGTGGTCTGTTCCTCCTCCGCCCGGGCGGGGGGCTGGGGGTCGTCCGGCTGGAGGGACTCCGCCTCCGGGGCCGTCCCGGTCTGGACAGGGTCCGGCGCGGCGGCGGACGTCCCCCCGGGGGAGGGCTGCTCCCAATCCTGGGGTGCCGGCGCGCTCTGGTCCGGGAGGGTAACTGACGCGTCTCCCCCCGCGGGGGCGCCGGCGTCGGATACGACGGTCTGGAGCAGATAATAGCCCGAAATTCCTATGGTGGCGACACACAGGAACAGGACTATGTAAAAGCCCCGTCCCAGCACAAAGTCGCCCAGCTTCTTCCAGAAGCCATGGTCTTTCACAAAACCACCTCCTGGGCCTATTGTGGACAGGCCCGCGGGCGGTTATACTCCGGGGCGGGAAAAATTTCTCCCGTGGACGGGGCGGCGTTTTTATGCTATACTGCCCCCAGACAACTGCCAGTTTCAGGAGGGTCTTATGCATCAACAGTTCTGTCTGCCCAACGGTGTCCGGCTGCTCACCCTGCCCATCCCAGGGGTCCGCTCCGCCGCCCTGGGCCTGTTCGTGGGGGTGGGGTCCCGGCACGAGGGCACCCGGGAGTGCGGCGCGGCCCACTTTGTGGAGCATATGCTCTTCAAGGGCACGGCGGAGCGCTCCGCCGGGGCGCTGGCCCGGGATATGGACGCCATCGGCGGACAGTTCAACGCCTACACCACCAAGGAGCACACCTGTTTCTACGCCCGGACCCTGGACCGGCATCTGGACTTGGGGATGGACATTCTGGCCGATATGCTCTTCCACTCCAAATTCGACCAGGGGGACCTGGAGCTGGAGCGGGGGGTCATTTTAGAGGAGATTGGGATGTACGAGGACACCCCGGAGGACCTGGCCGCCGAGCGTCTGGCCGCCGCGGTGTACAAGGGCACCCCGCTCTCCCGGCCCATCCTGGGCCGGCAGTCCACGCTGGCGGGAATGACCGGAGCGTGGCTGCAGCAGTGGCAGCGGGCGCGCTACTGCGGGGGCAATCTGGTGGCCGCCCTGGCGGGCAGCTTCACCGCCGGGCAGGTCCAGCGGCTGCGCGCCCTGCTGTCTCAGGCGCCGGCAGGGCCGGCGGCCCAGTTCGCCCCCGCCGCCTACCGCCCCGCCGTCACCGTCCGGAAAAAAGCCATTGAGCAAAACCACCTGATTTTGGCCTTCCCCGCCCCGGGCTACCTGGACAGCCGGCGGCCGCAGATGCTGCTGCTCAACGCCCTGTTGGGGGGCGGCTGCTCCTCCCGGCTGTTTCAGCAGCTGCGGGAGGAGCGGGGGCGGTGCTACTCGGTGTACTCCTATGTGGCCGACCACGCGGACACCGGGCTGCTGGGCATCTACGCCGCGGTGAACCGGGAGCAGGAGTTCGCCGCCCTGGAGGCCGCCAGACAGGTGGCCGGCCAGCTGGCCGACCACGGCCCCACCCAGGAAGAGGTGGACCGGGTCCGGGAACAGGCCAAGGCCAACCTCCTCATGGGCTCCGAGTCCGTTCAGACCAGAATGAGCCACCTGGGCGTCTCCGCCCTGCTGTACGGGCAGGTGCGGGAGATTGAGGAGATTCTCGCCCTGTACGACGCGGTTACCCGGGAGCAGCTCCGGGAGCTGGCCGGGGAGCTGTTCCAGATGGACCAGGCCTCCCTGTCCGCGGTGGGCCGGGTGGGCCCTTCCGCTACCTACGCCGCCTGGCTGGGGCGTTAATACACAAGGCCCCGCCAAGGCGGGGCCATCACATAGCGCGTATAAACCGCCGCCCTCCCGGTTACACTGGCTGTACCAGATTATACCGGAAGGGCGGATTGTTATGGTGCAGGTGCGCGATTTGATGAATCCCAACGTGGTGACGGTGGACCCAGGCTCGTCGGCCGCTCTGGCCGCCCGGCTCATCAGCCGGCACAACGTGGGCTCCCTGCCTGTGTGCGGCGGTGACCGGCGGCTGCGGGGGGTGGTCACCGACCGGGACATCGTGCTGCGGTGCGTGGCCGCCGAGGAGGACCCGGCCCAGACCCCGGTGCGGGACATCATGACCCGCAGCTGCGCCACCGTGGCCCCTGGGGACGACTGCCGGGAGGCCACCAGACTTATGGCCAGCCATCAAATCCGCCGCCTGCCGGTGGTGGAGGGGGGCAAGCTGGTGGGGGTCATCTCCCTGGCCGACGTGGCCCGCAGCGGCCGCTTTGATATGGAGGCCGCTCAGGCCCTGTGTGAAATTTCGGAAAATATCATCCTTCGATAGGGTCCCGCCGCGTTTTTCTTCTCCGGCGCCCTACCGGTCAAGCTGCCGGAGCACCCGCTCAAACCAGCCGGGCAGAGGGCACTCCAGCTCCACCGGCGCTCCGGTGGCGGGGTGGATAAACCGCAGCCGCCGGGCGTGGAGGCACTGGCCGGCCAGGCCGGGGACGGGCTTTTTGCTCCCGTACACCGTGTCCCCCAGCAGGGGGTGGCCCATACAGGCCATATGGACCCGAATCTGATGGGTGCGGCCTGTCTCCAGGCGGCACTCCAAATGGGTATAGCCGGGGTAGCGGCCCAGAACGGTCCAGTGGGTCACCGCCGCCCGGCCGTTTTTCCAGTCCACCGCCATCCTCTTCCGGTCCACCGGGTGGCGGCCGATGGGGGCGTCCACCGTGCCGGCGTCCTCCTGGAACTTGCCCACCGCCACCGCCTCATAGGTGCGGGCCAGGCTGTGATTCTGAAGCTGGGCGGCCAGGGCCAGGTGGGCCCGGTCGTTCTTGGCGGCGATGATAAGGCCGGAGGTGTCCCGGTCGATGCGGTGGACGATGCCCGGGCGCAGCGCGCCGTTGATGCCGGACAGGGAATGGCCGCAGTGGTACAGCAGCGCGTTGACCAGCGTCCCGTCCGGGTGGCCGGGGGCGGGGTGGACCACCATCCCCACCGGCTTGTTGACCACGATGACGTCGGCGTCCTCATACACCACATCCAGGGGGATGTTCTGGGGCAGCGCGGCCACCGGTTCCGGGTCGGGCAGGCTCAGCTCCAGCTGCTGCCCCGGCTCCAGCCGCTGATTTTTCCGCAGCGGCCGGCCCTGGCAGCAGGCCCGCCCCTCCTCCAGCAGCTTCTGGGCGGCGGAGCGGGTCAGCTCCGGCACGGCCCTGGCCAGAAAGGCGTCCGCCCGCTCCCCCGGCCGGTCAGCGGTCAGCCGCAGGCTGGTCATC
>CASECK010000111.1 GCA_949286295.1 uncultured bacterium
CTCTCCGCCGCCCAAAACCGGGAGGTGGTCACCCTCAACGTGGGCGACCAGGTGACCATCGACCACGCCGTCCCCGCTCAGAGCGGCACAAGCGCCGTTGCGGACCCCCAGACGATTTTGGACGGCTACACCTTGACCATCCACAGCCGGTCCCAGGCCCAGCCTGCCGCCGGAGCGGCGCAGATGCAAGCCTCCTAATCCGTACCGAAAAACCGGGAGCGCCCTATCATGGCGCTCCCGGTTTCACACGCTTCCCCTCTTCCCCGGCAATCAGAGCCTCCTTGGCTGCGCGGGAGAGCTTTTTCACCGCCATCTCCCGGCGCAGGGCCGACGGCCTGTCCGGCTGCCGCTCCACATAGGCCAGCTCCAGCGGTCCGCGGCCCCGGGTGTACTTGGCCCCTTTCCCCGCCCGGTGGGCGGCAAGGCGCCGGTCCACATCGTCGGTGATTCCGGTATACAGGCTGCCGTCTCCGCACCGGAGCACATAGACATACCAGGACACGGGCCTCTCCCTCCTTCCCCCAGGCGCCCTTCTGGCCCAGAGCATCCCGAAGCTGTGCTTCATCATAGCAGATATTCCCCTCCGGCGCAATCCCCGGGCGTCCCTCCCCCGCGCCCCCGCCGCCGGGGCCGGGACTGGGCCGCGCCCAGCGGGGAGGGCTGCGATTTTATGTTGCCAAGCGCCCCTTCCAGTGATACAATAAAGTGATATTATATGGGCGCGTTTTCACGCGCTCTGAGATAAAGGAGCCACATTCGATGGAAGAGAAAAAGGTAATGCTCTCCGGCATCCAGCCCAGCGGAGACCTGCATCTGGGCAACTATCTGGGGGCCATCAAAAACTGGGGCGCCCGGGCCGAGGAGTTTGAGTGCTTTTACTTTATGGCCGATATGCACACCATCACTGTCCGGCAAAACCCCGCCGACCTGCGCCGCCGCACCCTGGAGCAGCTGGCCCAGTATATCGCCTGCGGTCTGGACCCGGAGAAAAACACCCTGTTCATCCAGTCCCATGTCTCAGCCCACGCCCAGCTGGGGTGGGTGCTCAACTGCTACACCATGTTCGGCGAGCTGTCCCGGATGACCCAGTTTAAGGATAAATCCGCCAAGCACAAGGACAACATCAACGGGGGGCTGTTCACCTACCCCTCCCTCATGGCCGCCGACATCCTGCTCTATCAGCCCGACTTTGTCCCCGTGGGCGAGGATCAGAAGCAGCACGTGGAGCTGACCCGGAATATTGTCCAGCGTTTCAACGGAATCTACGGGGATGTGTTCAAAATGCCCCAGCCCTATATTCCCAAGGCCGGCGCCCGAATCATGGGCCTGACCGCCCCGGAGGCCAAAATGAGCAAGTCCGTCCCCGAGGGCTGCGTATTTCTGATGGAAAAGCCGGAGGACATCGCCCGGAAATTCAAGCGGGCCGTCACCGACAGCGACACCGAGCGCTGCGTACACTTCGACCCAGAGCGCAAGCCCGGGGTGTCCAACCTGATGAACATCTACTGCGCCGTCACAGGGAAGGACCGCCAGGCGGTCGAGGCGGAATTCTCCGGCCAAGGCTACGGCGCGTTTAAGACCGCCGTGGGCGACGCGGTGGTGGAGACCCTGCGCCCCATCCGGGAGGAGGCCGCGCGCATCCTGGCCGATAAGGCCTATTTGGAGAAGGTCTACACAGAAGGGGCCCAGAAGGCCTCCTATGTGGCCAACAAAACCCTGCGCAAGGTATACAAAAAGATTGGCTTTGTGGCCCGGTAACAGATAGAAGGAGCGAGTATGCCTACCATTCAGCTTCCCGTCATCGGATTTTCCGCCGCCGCCCTGCTCACCTCCGCCCTGGTGGCCCTGCTCACCACGCCGGTGGTGCGCGCCCTGGCCTTTCGCGTCGGCGCGGTGGACGTCCCCAAGGACTCCAGACGGATGCACAACCACCCCATCCCCCGTATGGGCGGGCTGGCCATCTTCTTTGGCTTTCTCCTCAGCGTGCTCATCTTCCTGCCCCTGACCCGGGAGCTGCGGGGGATGCTGCTGGGAGGGGTCATCATCGTCATCCTGGGCATCCTGGACGACATCTACGCCCTGCCCGCCAAGCCCAAGTTTCTGGTCCAGATTGCCGCCGCCCTGGTGGCGGTGACCCAGGGCAACCAAATCGACTTTCTCTCCAACCCCAATATCTTTAGCAGCGAGCCCTTCTGGGAGTTGGGGTGGCTGTCTGTCCCCATCACCGTGCTGTGGATTGTGGGCATCACCAACGCGGTCAACCTGATTGACGGGTTGGACGGCCTGGCCTGCGGCGTGTCCACCATCAGCTCCATGACCTTGCTGGTCATCGCCCTGAGTGTGGCCGAGCCGGATGTGGCCATCCTCACCGCCGCCCTGGCGGGGGGCTGCATCGGCTTTCTGCCCTATAACCTGAACCCGGCCAAGATTTTCATGGGGGACACCGGCTCCACCTTTTTGGGCTTTGTGCTGGCGGTGGTGTCCATCCAGGGGCTGTTCAAGTTTCATATGATCATCTCCTTCGCCGTCCCCTTCCTCATGCTGGGCCTGCCGATTTTTGACACCTGCTTTGCCATCCTCCGGCGGGTGGCCAAGGGGCAGTCCCCCATGACTCCGGACCGGGGGCACATCCACCACCGGCTTATTGACATGGGCTTTACCCAGAAGCAGGCGGTGGCCATGCTGTACGTCATCTCCGCCATCCTGGGGCTGTCCGCCGTGGTCCTGACCACCATCGGCGTGGTCAAGGCTATGTTCTTCCTGCTGGCCCTGGGCTGCGCCGGTTTTCTGGCCGGGAAGCTGTATCTCAGCCACAACAGCGCCAGTACCGGCGAACCGCCGCCCCGGAACGAGGGGGAGCGCCGCCGGAAGCACCGCACCCAGCTGTCCGGCAACGACAACTTTTTTGGCGAGGAGGACACATCGGACAAATGAGTAAAATCAAGGTAATGACCGTGTTCGGCACCCGGCCCGAGGCCGTGAAAATGGCCCCGCTTGCCCTGGAGCTGTCCCGCCGGCCGGAGTTTGACGCCAAGTGCTGCGTCACCGCCCAGCACCGGGAGATGCTGGACTCGGTGCTGAATATTTTTCATGTGAAGCCCGACTACGACCTGAACATCATGCAGCCGCGGCAGACTCTGTCCGACATCACCTGCAAGAGCCTTCTGGGCATGGAGCAGGTGCTGGAGCAGGCCAAGCCAGACCTGATTTTGGTCCACGGGGACACTTCCACCACCTTTGCCGGGGCCCTGGCCGCCTTTTACCATAAAATTCCCGTCGGCCACGTGGAGGCCGGCCTGCGGACCTATGACAAGCTCTCCCCCTACCCCGAGGAGATGAACCGCAAACTGGTGGGGGCCATCGCAGACCTGCACTTCTGCCCCACCGCCCGCAACCGGGAGAATTTGGCCCGGGAGAATATCACCTCCGGGGTGTTTGTCACCGGCAATACGGTGATTGACGCCCTCCAAACCACTGTTGTAAAGGACTTTACCTTTTCAGAGCCTATTCTCAATCAATTTGATTACGCCCATCAAAAGGTGATTCTCATCACCTGCCACCGCCGGGAAAACTATGGCCGGCCCATGGCCAATATCATGACCGCCCTGCGCCGCATTGCCGATGCGTTCCCGGACACCCAGCTTGTCTACCCCGTGCATCTCTCCCCCGTGGTCCAGGAGTCGGCCAAAACCTATCTGGGGGGCCACCAGCGCATCCACCTTATCGCCCCGCTGTCGGTGGACGAGATGCACAACCTGATGGCCCGGTGCTACCTGGTAATGACCGACTCCGGCGGCCTTCAGGAGGAGGCCCCCGCCCTGGGCAAGCCGGTGCTTGTCCTGCGCCGGGAGACCGAGCGGCCAGAGGCGGTGGAGGCGGGCACGGTGCGCCTGGCCGGTGTGGAGGAGGAGAATATCTTCCGCCTGGCCGCCCAGCTGCTGTCCGACCGGGAGGAGTACCAGCGGATGGCCCGCGCCGTCAACCCTTACGGGGACGGGCAGGCCTGCCGCCGCATCGCCGGCGCCATCGCCTGGCACTTTGGCCAGCGCCCCCAGCCCCCCGAGGCCTTTGGCGGCTGAGGGCCGCATACCTGGATAAGGAGAGGAGGCCACCATGGAACAAAAGAACCGGCGCTTTATCGTGGCGGCCATCATCCTGGTCATCGCGGGAGCCATGCTGGCCAGCTTTGGGCGCAACCTGTTCGGGCTGCGCACACCGGCGGTGGGCCTGCCCGAGCCCAGCGACAGCTCCCAGGGGCCGGAGGGCGCGCCGCCGGATGCTGACCGGCTTCAGCCCGTGGAGGTGACCGTCCAGACTGTTACCGGCGTGGTGGCCACCCTGGCCCGCCCGGAGAGCTATTACCGGGAGCTGACGGTAGAGACCTTCTGGGACGGCGGCTCCTCCGCCACCCAGGTCCAGGTCTGGTCCGACGGCGGCTGGAGTCACAGCATCCAGACTCTCCCCTCCCGGGTCATCCGCCATGACCTGACCGGGGAGGGCACGCTGTACTACTGGTATGACGGCTCCCGCCAGTATGAGACCGCCCCCGCCGATTCCCGCTCCTCCGACCTGGCCCAGCATATTCCCACCTATGAGACGGTGCTGGAGCTGGAGGCCGGGGACATCTCGGCCGCCGGTTACGAGCTGCGGGGCGAGCTGCCCTGCATCTTCGTGGAGGTCCGCTCCCCCGAGCTCAATCTGACCCACCGTTACTGGGTCAGCGTGGACAGCGGCCTGTTGGTGGGCGCGGAGACGTTAGAGGGGGAAATCTTATGCTACCGGATGAGCGCCTACTCCCCTGTTCAGACCCCCTGTCCCCCGGAGGCGGAGTTTATCCTGCCCGACGGCACGCTTTTACACCAGGTGGACAGCTGACCCCCTGCCAGGCCATACGGGCGCTCACTCCTGCTCCCACAGACCCATGATAAGCACAAGCCCCAGGGCGATGACCGGTTCCAGGTCGTCGCCCTCTGCCAATAAGTACAGCAGGATGAGCAGGAGCAGGATATCTCCGGCATCCAGTCCATCCAGCCGCAGGCTTTTCAACAGGCCCTGCAGCGCGCCCCCGCCCGGAAGCCGCTCCGGTCCGCTCGGTCCCCAGCGCTCTCGCTCTCCGTCCGCCCGGACCCAGGCGGCCTCCTCCTGGGGGATATAGCGGTTATACAACCCCCTGCGCCCCCCTTCCGTTCAGCGCCCCCAGCGCCGCCCGGACCGCCCTGGCCATCCGGGCAATCTGGATAGCTCTGTCCAGCTTCGGCCGCCGCTCCTCCCGGAGGAAGGGGCGCAGCGCCTCCAAAAGGGCGGCGCTGCGGTCCTGGGTGCTGTTCATCTGCCGCAGCACATCCATCCCCACCTGGAGCATCCGGGGGTCCAGCTGTTCCAGCAGAGCCGACAGGTCCTGACTCTGCTCCCCTCCCCCCTCTTTGGGGGCCGCCTCCGCCTCTCCAGACCCCTCCTGGCCGCCGGCGGGCTGCTCCCCGGACAGGGACCGGGCCAGGGCCATAATCTGCCCCATGGCCTGCCGGTCCCCCAGGATGGAATTCAGTTTTTCCTCAAACTCCGCCACCGGCTGCACCTTCTTCCCCTCCGGCCCGGCCGGGCCGCCCTATCACTCTATGCCCGCCTGCCTGGCCTGATCGCCAATCCGCCGCACCAGCTCGGCCCCCTCCTTGGAGTTCATCAGCCGCTCCACCATGGCCATCAGCTCCTCCGGCGACCCCGCCGCGGCAGCCTGGGCCGCCTGCCGGACCTGGCCCTCCTGGCGGCTGAGCAGCTGCATAAGCTCCCTGGCCTCGCCGGACTGGGCCAGCCGGGAAATGGCCCGGCGGTCTTTCTCCAGCTCCTCCATGGCCCGCGCCGGGCCCTGGAAGCGCTCCTGCCTGCTGTCCATAAGCTCTCCTCCCCAGTTTGATTTACTCCAGTATATGCGCACGCGCTGACGAGGTGACACAGTTGACCATTTTAGTTTTATCCGACTCCCACCGCTCCATGTCCGGCATCTATGCCGCCATAGACGCCGTCCGGCCCGACCAGGTCATCCATTTGGGGGACCTGATGCCGGACGCCCAGCAGGCCAGTCTGGCCTACCCGGACCTCCCCTTCTGCATGGTGCCGGGAAACTGCGACGGCTGGACCGATGCGCCCTTGAAAAAGCAGGTCTCCATCGGCGGCGTCTCCATCCTCCTGTCCCACGGCCACCTGTGGCACGTGAAAAGCGGCTTTGACGCGGCCATCGCCGACGCCCGGGCCTCTGGGGTGGATATTCTGCTCTTTGGCCACACCCACCAGGCGGTGTGCCGGCAACTGGAGGACGGGCTGTGGCTGCTCAACCCCGGGTCCAGCCGTTCCACCTACGGGGTGATCACGATCCAGGAGCGCCGGGTGATTCGCTGCGCGGTCTGCCAGCAGGACTAAATCATCGCCCGGACGAGGTGCCTTCATGAAAAAACTGCTGTATATCCTGTTCCACCGCTCGGTGTTCATGTCCCTGGCCCTGGTGGCCCAGCTGGCCACCCTGGCTGTCATGGTGGTGGTCTTTTCCGAGCATACCCAGGCCTTCTACTGGACGTGTATCCTCCTGAGCGTGGCGGCGGCTCTGGCCATCGTGGGTAGCCGGATGGAGCCTGGCTATAAGATTGCCTGGCTGCTGCTCATCCTGCCCTTCCCGGTATTCGGGGGAATCTTCTACCTGCTGGTGGGCGGCGGCGCGGTCCCAAAGCGGACCAGAAAGCGGATGCGGGGGATGCTCCAGAAAACCGCCCGGACCTTAAAGGAGGATTTCAAGGCCGACGACCTGCTCCCCCTCGGCGGGGACGCCGCCGGCCAGGCCAGTTACCTGGAGCGCTGCGCCGCCTGCCCTGCTTACACCAACACGGAGACGGAGTACTTTCCCCTGGGCGACCGGGCTTTCCCCCGGATGCTGGAGGAGCTGGAGAAGGCGCAGAAGTATATCTTTCTGGAATATTTCATTATCCAGCCCGGGGTGTTCTGGGACAGCATCCTGGCCATTTTAGAGCGCAAGGCCGCCCAGGGGGTGGAGGTGCGGGTCCTCTATGACGACTTTGGGTGTATGTTCACCCTCCCCCGGGATTACAACGAGCGGCTCATCCGCAAGGGAATCCAGTGCCGGGTGTTTAACCGCCTGATGCCGGTGATGTCCCTGCGGCTGAACAACCGGGACCACCGCAAGCTGATGATTATAGACGGCAAGGTGGGCTTTACCGGCGGAATGAACCTGTCTGACGAGTATATCAATATGCGCCAGCGGTTTGGCCACTGGAAGGACAGCGCCATTCTCTTGGAGGGGGACGCCGTATGGTCCATGACGGTCATGTTCCTGTCCATGTGGGACCACATCGCCGGCCTGGATGAGGACTTCAGCCGTTTCCGGCCTCCGCCCGCCCCGGTGCGCCCCTGGACCGGCTATGTCCAGCCCTATACCGACACCCCCCTGGACCGGGAGGCGGTGGGACAGGCGGTCTATCTGAATATGATCGCCAAGGCGAAGAAGTATATCTTCATCACCACGCCCTATCTGGTCATTGATGTGGCCACCAACACCGCCCTGTGCAACGCCGCAAAATCCGGTGTGGACGTGCGCCTCATCACCCCCGCGGTCCCGGACAAGCGCTATGTGTTCGAGGTCACCAGGGCCCACTATCCCCCCCTGCTGGAGGCCGGGGTGAAAATCTATGAGTACACCCCCGGCTTTATCCACGCCAAGAACTTTGTGGTGGATGACCGCTTTGCCACCGTGGGCACCGTCAATTTAGATTACCGCAGCCTGTTTCTGCATTTCGAGGACGGTGTGTGGCTGTGCGAGGCCCCCTGTATCCGGGACATCCGCCTGGACTTCGAGCAGACCCTGAAGGTCTGCGAGCCTGTTTCCCTGCGCCGGTTTAAGCACCTGAACATTCTGTTGCAGCTGTATCGGAACATCCTTCGCATTTTCGCGCCGCTGATGTAAGGCGGCGCAAAAGCCGGGGCCGCCTTCTCTGAGGCGGCCCCGGCTGACTCTGCTTCTCCTACCGGCAGCAGCACTGGCTGGCGCTGCTGGTGGTGGTGATGGTATTGGGCGGGAAGAAGGAGTTGACCGGGAACTGGACCTGCCGGAACAGCTCGCAGGGGTCCTCCTGGCCCTGGCTGCCGTCGTCGCAGCTGCAATCCTTGGAGGGCACGCAGTAGTCGTAGGCGGGGATGAGCAGCTGGGTGTCCCGCTCCATACGGATGATAGAGAACTGCCCCAAGGTGACAAACATCCGGTGCTGGTCTCCGGCGCTTACCAGCTCCTCCCCAAAGCAGGCGGCCACCGCCGGGGGAATGTCCACGCAGCCGCAATCGCAGGGGCGGCACTCGCACACATCCACCAGCTTCAGGTTCAAAATCAGCGGGTCCACCGCCTCCACCACGGCGGTGGGGACGCTGGTCTGGGGGCAGCACTGGAACTCTGTGCTGTTGTCGCCGGGCTGGGAGGAGAAAATCTTGGCGCTGCCCTCGCTGCCGAAGAGGACGGCCCGCTTGTCAAAGACCGCCAGGCCGCACACCTCCACCGGGCGGGCGGCGCCCACATAGGCGTCGGCGGTGACGCGGTAGAAGTACCGCACATCCACGGTGTAAAAACCGCGGTTGAAGGTGACGGGCTCCACGTCAATGTACGCGAACAGCAGCTCTGCGCCCCGGGCTTTGATGGACTGGGCCCGGTCCAGCACCTCCTGAGAGCAGCGGGTGGGGAAGACACGCAGGTCCTCCACGCAGTCTTTGTCCTTGCAGGAATCGAAAATCTTTTTCGTGTGTATGCACACGGCCTCCCGGATACTGCGCTCCTCGCAGACGGGGCCGGGCACGACCTTTTCTGGCATATAATTCCCTCCTAAATTTGGGTGGTCATGGGCAGGCAAACAGCCCGTGGGGGCTTTGCTTACACCCCATCATATGCCGCCAGGCGGGTTTGGTGCCCCCTCCTCCTCCCGCCGGATGTACTTGCTCTTTTGGAAAAAGGCCGCTATAATAAAAACAGCTACCCCGCTTGGCAAAGGAGAGACAGAGCATGGCCATTGGATTTATCCAGGACGACCTGGATTTGAAGCTTCTGGTGCTATATATCACGGACCGGGCCGCCGGCCCCATCACCTTCCTGCAGCTGTTCGAGCTGGCCCTGTGCGACGCGGGGGTGGACTACTTCTCCCTGTCCCAGGCGGTGGAGCATATGGTGGCCACCGGTCAGCTGCGCAAGGAGGAGGGGCGCTATGCCATCACCGACAAGGGCCGGCGCAACAGCCAGATATGCGAGAGCAGCCTGCCGTACTCCGTGCGCATCCATTGCGATGAAAATCTCATCAAGGTCAACGACGCCCTGCGCCGGGAGGCCCAGATACAGGCCAGGGTCTCAGACAACCCAGACGGCACCGCCACCCTTCATCTGATATTCAACGACATGGACGCCCCCATGCTCCGCATGGAGCTGCTGGCCCCGGACAGCTCCAGGGCCGGGCGCTGGGGCCAGGCTTTCAAGGCCGACCCGGGCCGGCTGTACCTGGCCGTCACCACACTGCTGGATGAGGAGGAGACTCATGAGAAGAAATGACCGCGCCAGGGACGCCGCCTTTTCCCTATCCCTGATTGACCGGTGCACCCACGGGGTGATGGCCCTGTCCACCGGGGAGGATACCCCCTACTGCCTGCCCCTGTCCTTTGTCCGGGAGGGGAACGCCCTTTATTTCCACTGCGCCTTAGAGGGGCGCAAAGTGGATTTGCTCCGGCGCAACCCCAGGGTGTGCGTCACCTTTGTGGGCCGGGACCAGCCCGCTCTGGAGCAGCCGGCCAACTTCACCACCTATTATCAGTCCGCCATTGTCACCGGCTTCGCCGAGCCCCTCACCGCCCCGGAGGAAAAGCGCCGGGCCCTGGAGCTGCTGTGCCGGCGCCTGCTGCCCCAGTATATGGACGGCGGCCTCTTCGAGCGCGGCCTGGCCAGCCTGCCCCGCACCGGGGTGTGGAAAATCACCATCGAGCAGCTCTCCGGCAAGGAGAAAGCGCCCAAGCCCGGGCGGTAAAACAAAAAGGATCGGCGGGAATCCCGTTGACGGACACCGCTTTTTGACTTTAGCGCATCAACATAGCAACCGGCGCCGGCAAACGTTATGCCACAATAGCAGGCAGAATAACGGGTATAGAAAATCGTATCGGCAAAAAAGGAACAGGGCGCGGAAAGCCGAAAAAGGCTAACCGCGCCCTATTATGTTTCATTTCATTTAGGCATAACACACACCCATATAAATCACAAATCAAAAGTATCTTCATAGACATTGAACATCACTGATTTTATTCCCGTTAATCCCAAAATGGTTAAGAGTGCAAGAAGAATTACGCTCCTTTTTCTTATAACCTGTATATATAAACGATACCTAAGCCAACCAATAGTCAAGGGAAACTTCCCGTCCCCACCTCCGGCGCAGCTTCAAAATCCTATCTATGGCTGTGTGCGGCGTTCATTTTATCGTTGACTGGCTCGGCGGCTTTGCTATTATTCTTACAAACTACCATGTGTTTTCTTTCTCAAAAGAATATAACTTAAAATGCAAATCGTTAAGAACACTATACCAAAAATTAAAACATGAAATATCCCACTTGGATAGGGAGCAATCCAGCCTTGT